>JAGCQO010000105.1 GCA_017965125.1 Paludibacteraceae bacterium | reverse complement strand
TGTTCTGCGACACCGCTCATTTCGACTACGCTCAATGACCGGTTATCCTTCTGTTGCTGTGCTTCGGCTCCGTTCAGCAACCAAGCTAAGTCGAAGCTCAGCAACCGGGAATAAAAAAATCCGCCATCGCTGACGGATTTTACGTTTCTCACACCCAAAGTCTATTTGAAAACGGCGCGCACCGACATACCGAAGTAGCGGTCGTAGCTGCCGTCGGTGCCGTAGCTGTCGCACACGTAGCCTAAATAGAAGTAGATGTCCCATGCGCTGTCTGTGTTGTCTGGGTCAAGCGACGAGGACCAATAGCTGCCATAAGTCCCGGCGCCGTCAGGACCGCCATCGCGGCACCAGCCTGCAACCGGCAGGAAAATATGGGCGTCAGAAAGAGAGTATGACGCTGTTGGGGTCTCTCCATCCTCAATCTTCGCTCCCTTGTCGCTTGAGCTTTTTGCCTTATAGACGATGTAGCCTTTCACGCCAGAGTTGTTGTAGCTGCTTGTCCACACCCAGCAGCACTCGTTGCGGAGCTCGTCCTGCTGTGCCTTGGTCGGCATGCGCCACTTGCCTCCCCAGTTGGCTTTAGCGGCGTCGTACTGTGTGCCGGCTATGTCGGTCACACCTTTGAGTGCGTCTTTGTCTGTTCCGCAGTCATCGGAATTTGCGATGTTGCCGTCAAGATAGGTGCTCCAGTTGTAAGTTTCCTTTGTGGTGGTCTCGCCCCAGGCGTAGTAATTGCCGTAGTCCTGCGGCTTGCTTGCGCCTATGTTCATCGTTGCCCACTTTGTGCCGGAGGTCAAGCCGAGGTCAACGTATTCGTGGCCATTCTCGGTTTTGTTAGTCTCCTTGTCATCGTCACTGCACGACACAAATGCCACAAACGAAAGTGACATAAGCAAGTAGATTAGTCTTTTCATGATAATTCGTGTTTAGGTGATTATAAATTGTTTGCTGCGTTAAATTCCGAGCATGTCATTTTTTCTTGACATCGATTCTTCCAAAAATATTAAAAACATCATGAAAAAGCACAGAGGAACAACATGTTAGACAACATGTAACGGTGCTTCGACACTTTTGGTCACTGAGCTTAGTCGAAGTGTTCAGTGTCCTGCGGACAGAAATATTTCAGATGAAATCAAATCGTTCAAATTTTTATTCTGTTCGATTTGTTGGTGGTTGTTTGATTTCTCGCGCCACGACTCCATAAAAACGGCGGAAATTATGTAGAGACGCGGCGCGTGAGGTCTCTACAACACCACCCACAAATTGTAGAGACGGTGCATGCACCGTCTAACATACGAAAAATCAACATTTCACACAGACGGAGCGTGCTCCGTCTCTACAACGCGCACAAAAGCACAGCGGCAGTTGACAGACAATACGTTGACTTTTTTCGTTACCTTTGCCGACGTTTGGCATTTTCATTGCTATACATCCGACAAACAAACCAAACACATATATACCATGAAGAAAATTCTTTTGATGCTCGCTGTCGTGACTGCAACTGCCGGCGCCAGCGCACACCAGTTCAAGGTTCTGAACAAAGGAAAGATTATTTATTACAACGTCGTGTCCGAGGGTAACCTGACTGCCGAAGTGACATTCAGCGGAAACACTTTCGAGGCGGTGGATAATGAGTACGCCGAGAATATCGTGATACCGGAGAAGGTGACGAACATGGGCAAGGAGTACTCGGTCATCGGCATTTCCAAAGACGCCTTCAGAAAATGCTCGAGAGTGAGAAACGTCACCATACCCGAGTCGGTGAAGACCATCGGCGAAGGCGCATTCAAAGGCTGCTCGGGACTGCAGAGCGTGAAGCTGCCTGAAGGACTGAAGGAGCTGAACGAGTCGGTGTTCGAGGACTGCACCAATCTCCTCAGCGCGACGCTGCCATCGACTATGGAGAAGATTTCAAACAAGGCTTTCGGAAAATGCTCGTCGCTGACAACGCTGTTGCTGCCGGCTGCGATAAACGACTTCGACATCCATTCCATCGACGGATGCCGAGACCTCTCCGCTATCGTCGTTGACACGCTTTGCGAGAACTACGCGAGCGACAACGGCATCCTCTACAACAAGAGAATGACCTCTCTGCTGCGTTGCCCTGAAGGAAAATCGGCTGTCAATATTCCAGCCTCAGTGAGCGAGATTTCAAGCTACGCTTTCTTCGGATGCTACAAGATGACAAACATAACCCTGCCGCTCACCGTCAATTACTTGGGCGACTTCTCGTTCGTCAACTGCACCGCGCTTGGCGAGATTTCCATCCCGGAGTCAATAAGGCTCATCCCGGAAGGAGCGTTCAAGGACTGCACCGCGCTCAAGAAAGCGACGCTCTCTAACGCGACTTCCGTCATAAGAAACAGCGCCTTCTACGGCTGCACGGCACTGACCGAGGTTTCTTTCCCAGCCGTGGCTGAGATAGGCGAAAAGGCTTTCTACAACTGCTCTGCGATGCAGAAAATCACGTTCCCGGAGAGCCTGAAGGCCCTGAGCTCGGAGTCGTTCGGCGGATGCATCGCTCTCGCCAACATAAAGGCTTTGGGCGCGACTCCAGCGAAGTGCGACGGCAGCGTGTTCGACCCTCGCAGCACATACAAGTGCGCGCTGTCGGTGCCGGAAGGCAAGGTGCAAGCCTACAGGGCTGCCGCTGGCTGGAAGGGTATTTATAACATAAAGTAAAAGAGGCGCAACCTCAAAAATAAAAGCCGTGCTTGATGAAAGCACGGCTTTGTTTTTATCTGTCCGTTTGGTTTTACTCTATGATGGCTGCTTGTGCCACGCTGTCGGCTGTTTGGTCGCCGAGCAGTGCCTTGATTATCTCAAGTCCGAACCTGCATGAAACGCCCATGCCTTTCGCGGTGATTACCTTGCCGTCGCGAACAACGCTCTCCGACGAAATCTCAGCGCCGTTCAGCTCGCCTTCGAAGCCTGGGTAGCATGTCGCCTTCTTGCCTTTGAGGATGCCTAAATGCCCCAAGATGGAAGGTGCGGCGCAAATGGCGGCGATGAATTTGCCTTCGTTGTAGAACTTCGCCACAAGGTCGGTCAGCGGCTCGCAGGCCTCGAGGTTCAGTGTTCCGGGCATGCCGCCAGGGAGCAGAAGCATGTCGGCGGAATTGGCGTCAATGTCGCTGAAAAGGACATCGGCCTTTACGGTTATCCCGTTGGCGCTCTCCACTTCGCGAGACGATGTTATTGACACTGTCTGTGTGTCGAGCTTCGCTCTGCGGAGCACATCGACGGTCGCGAGTGCTTCGGTTACCTCAAAGCCTTGTGCGAGGAAAACGTATATCTTTTTGCTCATAGTCGTGCGTTATTTTTCTTTGAAGCGATATGTGATAGAACCGATCTGGTTTCCGACGGCCTTTGGGTTTGTCGTGAACTTGATTTTTCTTGCCGACGCCTTGCACTCGTTGCGCAGAGCCTCGTCGGAGATGGTCGTTCCCTTGCCGACGTCTGTGCCTATCACGTTTCCGCTCTTGTCAACGGTTATGGTGATTATTATCACGCCTTCCTGATTGCCGACGTAGGCAGGCTTAGGAATAGAGCCGACAAGGTCGCGTCCGGACAATGACCATGACTGGCCGTTGGATGTTCCGCTGCCTTTGCCGAGAGGGTTTCCCGGAGTTGAGCCGCTTCCGCCGCCACCAGGTCCGCTGCCCGAAGATGTTCCGCCCTTGCCGAACGCTCCGGCCGCAAGTGCTTTTGCCTTGTCCTCCTTGGCTTTCTTCTCGGCCGCTGCCTTTTGTTCTGCGGCTATGCGTGCTTGCTCAGCGGCTTTCGCAGCCTTCTCTGCGGCAAGTTCCTGTTTGCGTTTCTCCTCAGCCTTCTTCTTCTCTGCTCTTGCGGCAACGACCGAAGGGTCCTCCTGAGTCATGACAGGCTCGGCAGGCGCAGGCTTTGGCGTAGGTGCTGTGATGGGTTCCACTGGCGGGTTTGTTACCTCGGGAGCAGGCGAGCCTTCAGCTCCGTCTCCGAAAGTGCCGCCCAAGTCGCCCATGTCCATCTCGACCTCGACCTGGTTCACAGGAGGGTCAATGATGTCATGCTTCAGCTTGACGAAAAGGAGAATGAGCAGCATGATGACAACGAAAAGCGTCGTACCAGCTACACCAACCCTTTGTGCTTGTTTAAGATTGTAGTTCATAGGCGGAACCCTTATTCTGATGCCGGTTTAGTGGCTAACACAATTTTAAGTTTGTTCTTGTTTGCTATGTCAAGCACGTTGACGATTTCGCTGTACGGACGGTTCTCGTCGGCGTGCAGAGAGATGAACGTCGTGGTGTCGTTTGCCATTGCGTCAACGAGGAAGCTCTCGAGCTGTTCAGGCTGGATGGCCATGCTCGCGTCGTTTCCCTTGGCTACGGAGTAGTTGCCCTCGTTGTCGATGCTGACCTTCACCAGCACGACCTTCGTAGAGTGGTTTGAACTGCTCTGTGGCAACTTGATTCTCAGGTCGTTTGGCGCTGACATTGTAGAGGCAATCATGAAGAACAGCAACAAGAGGAACATCATGTCAGTCATCGAAGACATGTTGAATGATGCGCTGATGCGATTCCTTCTTTTAAGAGCCATAATGTATTTCTGTTTTAAAAGGTCGTTAAATGAATATTACTTAGCGGCAGGCTCGTTGAGCATGTCGAGGAACTCCACGTTTCTTGCCTCGAGGTTGTGCATGATCTTATCGACACGCATCACGAGGTAGTTGTATCCGAAGTAAGCGACGATGCCGACGAAGAGTCCAGCCACTGTGGTCACCATGGCGGTGTAGATGCCGCCTGCGAGCTGGTCGAGGGCGATGGTGTTGCCGTTGCTTGCCACTTCAGAGAATGCCTGCACCATACCGATTACCGTTCCGAAGAAACCGATCATCGGGCCTCCTCCGGCGATGGTCGCGAGCAGTCCGAGTCCGTTCTCGAGCTTGCCGACCTCAAGGTTGCCGACGTTCTCTATGGCCACGAGCACGTCGTTCATAGGACGGCCGAGGCGCGAGATACCCTTTTCTATCATTCTGGCAGAAGGAGTGTCTGTCTGCTTGCACAGGTTGATGGCCGACTCCACTTTGCCCTCGAAGATGTAGTCCTTGATGCGGTTCATGAAGGAAGTGTCCTCCTGCGAAGCGCGGCGCAGTACGACGTAGCGCTCGATGATGATATAGACTGCAAGTATGAGCAGAAGCGCGAGCGGAATCATAATCCATCCGCCTGCTAATGCTAATTGCATTAATGACATCTCCTGTTGGCTTGCTTGTGCTGCAGGCTCAACTGCCTGAAGAAGAATTGTAGATAACATAATTGCTTATAAAATAAAGTGTTTAGATTAATAATCTGAAGTATAAGTGGCACTAAAGGCACATAATATGTGCAAAATTAATAGTTTTGACATAATGCAGACAAAGAGAGTGTATTTTTATTTAATTTTGTGCTTTAATGTGGACGCAAAACAAATAGAAGATGAGGGTTGCCATATTTGGAAATAACTACAAGAAAGAGAATCTGGCTTTGATAGAGTCCTTGTTTGAGCTGCTGAGAAAGAGGGGCGTCAAGGCTTATATGGAAGGCGGATTCTACGACTTTGTGAAAAGCCATCTTGAAATCGACTTCAACGACGTCGTGAAGATAGACGGCGGCGACGTGGACGCAGACATGGCGATAAGCATCGGCGGCGACGGCACTTTCCTGAAGACGGCCTCGCTCGTCGGCAGCAAGGAGATACCTATCATTGGTATAAACACCGGCCGACTCGGATTCTTGGCGGACATAGCAAGCACAGACATCGTCACTCCGCTCAACAAGATTCTTGACGGAGAATATGTCGTCGAGGAGCACTCGGCACTTGAGCTCGAATGCGGATGCGACAGCAAGTTCGACGGACGGACGGTGGCTCTGAACGAAATAGCCGTGCTGAAGCAGGACAGCTCCAGCATGATAACGATACAGACGACACTCGACGGACAGCACCTCGTCGATTACCAGGCTGACGGACTGATAATCGCCACGCCGACCGATTCGACAGCATACTCCATGAGCAACGGCGGACCGCTGGTGATGCCGAACGCGCATAACATAATACTGACGCCGGTGGCCCCACACTCGCTGACGATACGTCCGCTCGTGGTGACCGACGACAGCGAACTGAGGCTGAAGGTCGTGAGCCGCACGAACTCCTTCCTCTGCTCGGTGGACGGACGCTCGGAGCTTTTCAAGGAGTGCGCCGAACTGAAGATAAGGAAGGCGAAGTACGTGGTGAAGGTCGTGAAACAGCACGAGGGGTCTTTCCTGAAGACGCTGAAGAACAAGCTGATGTGGGGCGTGGACAAAAGGCCGTCGTTGAAATAAACAGAACGAATGAACAGCAAAGAAATCAAGATAGTATTTATGGGTACGCCGGAGTTTGCCGTGGGCAGCTTGAAGGCGTTGGTTGAAGGCGGATATAACGTGGTGGGTGTGGTGACCATGCCCGACAAGCCAGCCGGACGAGGACACAAAATCCAGTACTCGGCGGTGAAGCAGTACGCCTTGGAGAAAGGACTGAAACTGTTGCAGCCGGAGAAGCTCAAGGATGAGGCTTTCATCAGCGAGCTGAAGGCGCTTCAAGCCGACTTGCAGATAGTCGTGGCGTTCAGGATGCTGCCGGAAGTGGTGTGGAGCATGCCGCCGATGGGCACATTCAACCTCCACGGCTCGTTGTTGCCACAGTACCGAGGCGCAGCGCCTATAAACTGGGCGATAATAAACGGTGACAAGGAAACGGGCGTCACCACGTTTATGCTGAAGCATGAGATAGACACAGGCAACATAATCCTGCAGGCGAAGACGCCGATCGCGCCCGAGGACAATGTCGGAACGGTCTATGACCGATTGATGGAGATAGGCGCCGGACTCGTCACCCAGACGGTTGACTTAATCGCGGAAGGCGATGTGAAGACAATGCCGCAGGAGTCGGACGAGGAACTGCGTCCTGCACCGAAGATTTTCAAGGACACATGCAAACTCGACTTCAGCAAGAACGCCGAGCAGCTGCATAACCTCGTCAGAGGTCTGTCGCCTTATCCAGCGGCATGGATCGAGCTCGAGAACGAGGCAGGCGAGAGACGCAACCTGAAGATATACGAGACGGAAGTGGAGACCGTCAGCCACAGCGAACAGCCAGGCACGATTGTTTCCGACGGCAAGAAGACGCTGAAGATAGCTTGCGCCGACGGATACTTGGCTCTGAAGAGCGTCCAGCTGAGCGGCAAGAGGAGAATGACCGCACAGGAAATGCTTTGCGGAATGAAGATAGAGACGGAGAAGGTTGTGCAATAATCCCCAGAAAAACATAAAACAAAACATATCATGATAGTATCACCATCATTGCTGTCTGCTGACTTCGGCAGACTGAACGAGGAAATAGAAATGCTGAACGCCAGCGAGGCGGACTGGATTCACGTTGATGTCATGGACGGCGTTTTCGTGCCTAACATCTCATTCGGTTTCCCAGTCATGAGCACCCTGAAGCAGAAGAGCTACAAGCCGCTTGACGTTCACCTTATGATTGTCGATCCCGACAGATACGTGAAGCGCTTCAAGGAGGCAGGCGCGGACATACTGAACGTTCATTACGAGGCATGCACGCACCTCCACCGAACCATCCAGAGCATAAAGGCCGAGCACATGAAGGCTGCCGTGACTCTCAATCCGCACACCCCGGTGTCGGTGCTTGAGGACATAATCGGCGACCTCGACATGGTGCTGCTGATGTCGGTTAACCCAGGCTACGGCGGACAGAAATTCATCGAGCACACTTACGCGAAAGTGAGCCGCCTGAAGGAACTCGTCGAGAAGAGCGGAAGCTCGTGTCTGATAGAAATCGACGGCGGCGTGAATGCCCAGAACGCAGTCTTGCTCAAGAACGCAGGCGCGGACGCAGTTGTGGCTGGCAGCTCGATTTTCGGAGCGCCGGACCCCAAAGCGGTTATCAAGGAAATGAAGTCTATATAATCCGCCCTTTCCGCAGAGATGAGAAAGATTCCGTTTTTAGGGCCGTGCGTTGCGCTGATTATCGGAATCTTGGCGGCTGAGTGCTGCGTCGGTTATGCGGCATCCGCATGGGTGGGAACGGCTGCTGTGGCGGCGATTCTGCTGTCGCTGGCTTTGCCAAAGGATTATTATAAGATAAAACGGACGGTGACGAGTGTTGCCGTCCTTTTCTTTTTTGTGGCCATAGGCATCATCGCCAAGACTGCGCGCCAGGAGCGGACGACCCTGTCTGACGAAGGGCAGCGGGGTGTTTACGAGCTTGTGGTCACGTCCATGCCGTCGGAGAAGGAACGCTCGTTCGGCGTGGAGACTAAGATTGTGGCGTTCAGCAGAGACAGCCAGAGTGTCAGGCCGTCGGACGGCAGAGTGATTGTCTATCTGCAGAAAAACGAGACGGCGAAAAGCCTGCGGATAGGCGACACAATCGTGGCGAGCTGTGCGTTCACGAAGCCGACGGCGCAGTTCCCGTCGGAGCCCGACTACGGCGAATATTTGCGCCATAAGGGAATCAGCGGCACGGGATATTGCGACACGCTGCACTTTGCGCTTGTCGGGAGGAACACGGCGTTCAGCGTCCGGCAGTTGGCGTGGGATTGCCGCGTCAGGCTCATCGGCATTTATGAGCGGTTCGGACTCACGGGCGACGAGCTCGCCATAGCCAGCGCCTTGACCCTCGGCTTCAAGGAGGATTTGTCCGACGACATAAGGCAGACCTATTCCGACGCAGGCGTGATGCATATCTTGGCGGTCAGCGGACTGCACGTGGGCATTGTCTTTGCCATCATCGCGTTCATGCTCGGCTTCTTCTCGAACAGCGGCGCGCAGCGGAGGCTCAAGTCGGTGGTGATAATCTTGGCGATATGGGTTTATGCGTTCGTGACGGGTCTTTCGCCGTCGGTGACGAGGGCTTCGTTCATGTTGTCGGTCATCTTGTTCGGCTACGTGATAGAGCGTAGGCCGGTTATGCTGAACACGCTGTTTCTGTCGGCGTTTGTGCTGCTTCTGTTCAATCCGGACAATATCTACGACATCGGTTTTCAGCTGAGTTATTCGGCAGTGCTGGGCATATTCATGTTCTTCAAGCCCATCTCCGACGTGCTGAGCGACAGGGATGGCTGGCACCGTGTCAGCTGGAGGCACACGCCGCTGAAGATGGTCGCTTTGTGGGCGTGGGACTTGGCGGCGATGTCGGTTGCGGCGCAGGTCGGCACGTTGCCTTTGTCGTTGTATTATTTCCACAAGTTCAGCGTCTATTTCCTGCTTGCCAATTATGCCGCCATTCCGCTTGCAACGGTCATCATCTGGACGGCCGCCATGTTGCTCATTCTCAACTGGGTGCCGTTGGTGTCGTCGTTCTTTGCCGGTGCGCTTTCGTGGTTGATAGGGCTGCAGAACTCGTTCATCACGACCATCGGAAACCTTCCGCATTCTGTCGTGAGGACTTGGGTCACGGAGTTGGACGCGGTTCTGCTCGTCGGGGTGGTTGTTCTTCTGTGGCTTTCGTTGGAGAAGAAGCGGCTTTCGTTCGTTAC
>JAGCQO010000020.1 GCA_017965125.1 Paludibacteraceae bacterium | reverse complement strand
CATTTACGTGCTTTGCATAGCGCGTAGAGCGACACGATGCCCTTGAACCGGTCGCACAGTCCTCCGTGCCATGTCGTCCCGTCGCACAGGAAAAAGGCTGTTGGTCCGGGCGCTCCCCAGTGTCCTGCTATGCTGTAGCGCTTCACGGTGGCGAGGCGGTCCCTCCAGTTTATGGGCAGTCTTCCTAATATTATTTCTTTGAGATTGTTCATTTGTAGTCTATGCTTTTCTTCCTTTTATGTTGCATAGTGCATTTTTGATATGGTAAAACAGCGGTGGACGGCAGCGCCTGATTCTCTGGTAATGGTGTTCTGTGGCGCCGAAGCCTCTGTAGAACCTGGCGACGCTTTCTGCCATGGAACCTTCGAAATCGAGTTCGGTGTCAGAGCCGCAGTGTGTTTTTATGATGTCGTTTATAATCAAGAACATCGCCCTGCAGTCTTTGCCTTCCTTGCTGCTTGCAGGTAGCAAATATACTAATCTGTTGTTGAATTTGAGAAACATGACCGCGGATACTATCTCGCCATTTCTTCTGGCGGATAAAATCAGTGCAGCGCCGTTCCCCTGCGCAGCCGCAAGCAGATTGTTTATCGTTTCGCGCTTTGCGTTGTTGTGCTGGTTGTGTGTTATGTAAAAGTCAAGAAATTCATCGTCGGTCGCTTCTGTTATGTTTAATCCGCATCCGCTGGCTTTTCTGATGTTCCGTTTTGTGTTGCTGCAGAATCGGCTGCTTATCTCGTCGTATGATGAGTTGAGCGAGAGCTTCAGGTTTATCCTTGTCTGGTCGGGGCGAGCCGGACGGTTCCTCTCGTTCAGGTTAAACATGTAGCTGAGGTAAGGTATATGGCTTATGAAGGCTTCGGTTTCCTCGGCTGTGGGTGTGTGGCCGTCTGCGGCTATCAGTCCGAGTTGTTGCGTCATCTGTGGCTGCTCGATTATTTTCAGCGGTCCGAGTTTTCTTATCGGCAGAGGGAACAGCATTTTGTAATCGTCGGCAACCAGTGCTTCCCATTGCGGGCACACGACGTCCAGCCACCACGAAAGCAGGTAGGGCAGATTGCAACCAGAGCGCACTGCGTCGTCCCATTTAGCCTTGTCTATTTCCTTATGTCTCAGGTGGATTAATTGCATCAGGAATGCTTCTGTTTCTGCGTTTTTACAAAAATACGTTTTATTTTTGCTTTTTAAGGTGCAATTATTGACTATAATGAGACTTATCCGTAAGGTTTGGCACGAATTCATCAATTTGTTTTACCCAAGGGCATGCCCCGTCTGCGGTGAGATACTTTTAGACACCGATTCCGAAAGGTGCGTGTGCATGGTCTGTCGTGCCGAGCTGCAGCGTCCGTTGTCTCCAAGGTCGTCTCACGTTATGCTTGAGGATCGCTTGGAGGGTAATCTCGATTTTGTACATGCTGCATGTGCGTATTATTTCCAGAAGGACTCCGCTGTGCAGAAGCTTGTTCACATGCTGAAGTATCATGGGCGCGAGGACATCGGCGAGATGCTCGGCAGAGACCTTGGGCGCGTTTTGCTTGACTCGGGCAAGTTCTCGTCGGTCGATTGCGTTGTGCCTGTCCCATTGCACAAAAAGAGGCTGCGCAAGAGAGGCTATAACCAATGTGAGGCGATAGCCCGAGGCGTGTCGGAAGTCACTGGCTGGAGAATAGAGTGTGAGGCTTTGAGTAGAAAGATTTACAACGAGTCGCAGACGAAGATGAGCGGTGAGCAAAGATGGGAGAACTCAGCCGGCATATTCTCGCTTGACGCTCCTGACAAAATCGCCGGCAAGAACGTCCTTGTTATTGACGACATAATAACGACAGGGGCCACTATGGCGTCGTGTTGTGCGGAGTTGTCCAAAGCGTCAGGAGTCCAGCTTTATGTTGCCTCGGTGGCTTGCACCTGCTAAGGCTTTTTCTTGTCCATATCAATAAGCACTGCGCCTAAGAAATTATATCCCAGGCGCAGTGGAGTTTGTTTTATTTTTCTTTTCCTACGTAGGAAGTCAGTTCGTGGCTAAGTCCTTGGTGCGAGCGGAGGTATGCCTTCAGCGCGCCGACTTTTATCTTTGCTTCGATGTACACAGGGATTCTGTTCTTGTCGTCGGTCATCCAGATGGTCACGGCGTCCTCGCTCTTGAATATTCCGCCCTTTATCATCTTAGGCTTGAGCTTTATGCATCTGTATTTGTCGCCGTTCTTAAGCGTCACGACCTCCTTGCCGACGTATTTCACGTTGAGGTCGAATTTCTTTCCGTCGTCGTCATAGACGATGTTGAAAGGAACGTACTTTCCTGGCTGTGAGTGCTCGAAGTCGAAGTTGCGGAGGCGGTAAATGGCTGTCACCAAGTCGGTCACTACGCCCTTCAGCTCCAGTTGTTTGGTGTTAGGCTCTTTCTTTCTGCGCAGGCAAGTTGTTTTTACGCTTGTCTCGGTCTCGGTGTTTTTGTTGAACACGAAAATGTCTTCTGCCCAGTATGAGTCTTCGTGCGCTATTCGTTTGTAGTACAGAGGGATGAGGGTGCTGCGTTCTGCGTAGCTGTAGAGTGTGTCGTGCACAGTGTAGAACTTTGCGAATGTGTTCAGTGTGCTTCCGGCGGCGGTCAGTTTGTAGGCTTCTTTCTTCTGGAAGGTTGTGTTCTGGACGGTGAATGTGACTTTGGCGGCGTGCACCCAAATAAGTCCGAGGTTGAAGTAAGCGTCAAATGTGATTCTCTCGCCGGCCTTGAAAGTCGTGTTGTTCATCTTCAGAGGCATTGTCTGCGCCCCTGCGGCCATCGCCATTGCGGCTGATGCCAATATTGTGAGTATAATCTTTTTCATAGGTTCGTGTTTTAGATAGATTGATACTTATTTTTTCTTTTTCTTGTCTTTTTTCTCCGCCTCTTTCTTCAGCACATCTGGCTTCTGTTTTGTCAGCTCGACTGCATCGACATCCCATTCCTGGTCGATGTCCCAATTCGCGCGGAGATGAACTTTCGTGTTAAGGTAAAATACTTTTTCAGCGTGTTTCTTTTCTTTAAAGTTTCCTGGAGTCCATTCCTCGTCGTTGTTCTCGTCGTCGTAGAGGCGCAGGTAATAGTCTCCTTGCTCCAGATGTTCAAATAGCGTGCCATTCGCATTGTCCTTCTTCTCCATGATTACCTCGTCCTTCTCGTTAAGAAGTTGGATTATAGGGTTTTGGCAATTGTTTTTTGTTATGACGTTGAGGTTGGCGTATTTGTCTCTGCTTGTGATTTTAAACTCTTGCTGGAAAGCCTTGTTGGTTACTCCGCCCAGTCCGAATGCCGCGCCGGAATCGACTTTCAACGTGTATTTCAGTTCGTCGTTCCATTCCACATTGTATGAGTAACCGCTGATGAATCCGCTGTTTGTGCTTGTCGTGGTGTCGATTTCCAAAACAGAGAATTCCGGCAGAGGAACTTGAGTCCATGCTGTGTCTTCTGCGGAGTAAAGCCTGATTTTCGATGTGTCTATCTCAGAAACCGGACGGTCGAATGTGACTTTCAGAGGCGCGAAGAACGGTTTCTCGCCGTCGATTTTTGTCACGCCCAAGGTCTGGCTTTCCTTTTTCTGCTTCTGCATCAGCTTTTTGCCGAAAAGCGCTTTGATTGTATCCGTCTTGTCTATCGGGTTGTCGAGAGAGTCCAGGATTTCGTATGTTATCTCGAACTTCATCGTGTCCGCTTTGGCCAATGTCGAATCCTTAATCCAGATGGTTATGGAGTCGTTCTTCTTCGAGTATCGTTGCAATATGTCGGCATTCGCATTGTTCAGACATTTTATGTCGGGACGTCTGCGGGTCTTGTTCTGCATGAAAATGTCGATTCTGAAAGGGTTCTTGCGCTCTGTCTTCATCACTTTCTGTTGCTTTGTAGGCAGTGCGGAAGCGAGCAGCAGGATGTCGTCTGGCGTGTAGTGCTGGGTGATGGTGTGCACTATCGTGTCCATGTAACGCAAAGAGTCGGACAGCTCGTCGATTTTGCTTTTCTTTTTCTTCTTTTTGCCTTCCGCCTCGTTCTTGGCTTTGTCTATTCTTATGGTGTCGTAGCGCTCCTTGCTTTCCACAGCAGTCTCGATGCTGTTGTCTATGAACCCGAAGTATTCGCCTTTGGTCAGTATGTAGTCCGAGTTCTTGTCTTCCAGAGCGTAGATGTCATAAGCGCCGTTCTTTATGTTCTTGATGGTGAAATGTCCTGTGCTGTCGGTTTTGGTTATGCGCACAGGCATCTGGTAAAGCGGTCCGGTGGAGTCGCCCGCGAGTTTGGCTTCGTAGATGCCGACTTGCGCTCCAGACATCGGGTTCAGGTCCATGGCGTTGAGGACCGTTCCGCTGATTTGCATTGTGTCTATCTCGTCGCCAGTGGAAAAGGCGTAAGTGAACCCCTCCAGCACGTTGCCTTCGTTCAGGTCGCGGAGCGCGTTCGTGAAGTCTATGGTGTAAGTCGTGTTGGGTATCAGTGTGTCGGCAAACTCGATTGTGACCTTCTTGCCGTTGGCCAATATGGTCGCAGGTGTCTTCTGCGGCGGCGAGATGATGACTCTTTGCTGCGCGTTCTTCACCTCGACGAACTCGTTGAACTGGAGTTCGATTTTCTTCGGTTTGGCGTTGGTTGCGTTGTTCTTCGGGTTCATGTTTGTGGCCTGCGGAGGCGTCATGTCCCGTGGTCCGCCTTGCGGTCCGCCGCCTCTGTTTGCGCATCCGGTTATCAGTGCGACAGTCGCTAATGCTATGAGTTTGTTTGCGAATTTCATTAAATCTGTGCCTATGTCTTTGTAAGGAGTGGTTACAAAATGCAATCTACAAAGATATGAAAAATGTGTTAGAGGCGTAATTGACTGATGAAAAGGGAAGTAAATAAAGCAGAATTTACTATATTTGCTCCATATACACCAAAATAATTTTATATTTTACAATATTATGAGTTTCTCCGCAGATAGCAACGTGATTTTCAATCGTTGCATAGCCGATTATCATGTGAATGACAATGTTGATACTCCAATCAACAATCCATACGAGCCTTCTACGATAGAGGGCATTCTTTATGTCAAGAACTGGATTGACACGGTTCAGTGGCACCTCGAGGACATCATCCGCAATCCGCAGATCGACCCAGTTGAGGCTCTTGCCATCAAGCGCAGAATAGACAAGTCCAACCAGGACCGCACAGACCTCGTTGAGGCTATCGACAGCTACTTCCTCGAGAAGTACAAGGGCGTGAAGGTTCTGCCTGACGCGACTATCAACACCGAGTCTCCAGCGTGGGCCATCGACCGTCTGTCGATTCTTGCGCTCAAGATTTACCACATGAACGCTGAGGTTCAGAGAACAGACGCGTCTGAGGAGCATCTGCAGAAGTGCCAGGCTAAGCTCGACGTCCTGACAGAGCAGCAGAAGGATCTTTCGTCTGCCATAGACCAGCTGCTTTCCGACATCGAGAGCGGACGCAAATTCATGAAGGTTTACCGCCAGATGAAGATGTACAACGACCCGGCTCTTAATCCTGTTCTTTACGCAAGCAAGAAGTAGTATCGCAAAAACAAACGAAAGTGTACTATCCAGATTCAGAAACCAAGACGATCTTGGTTATTAGGCTTTCTGCCATGGGAGACGTCGCGATGACAGTGCCAGTGCTGCACTCATTGCGCAAGGCGTATCCCGACACAAGTGTGGTAGTGCTTACCACATACGGATACGACCCGATGTTCGACAACCTCCCTG
>JAGCQO010000104.1 GCA_017965125.1 Paludibacteraceae bacterium | reverse complement strand
GTCGATTTGCGTCATCGAAATCGACGGTTTACTTTTTTAAGATTTCCGTTAAAAAACATACCTCGCTGGAAGTCAGTATTTTCCGCAAATTGCGCGAGAATCGAAAATTTGCGCCCTTCGAAAGATTTTTATTCACAGAGCCCATTCTCAGCGACCAGAAATGTTAAAAAGAAATGTTAATTTGCGTGTTTCATACTTTTTCTTTATCTTTGCACGGTAAACAATTCACGTTAGGAAAATGACGACATATACCCGAACACAAGCTTATGAGCGCATACACTTTGCAACCATGGCACTGGAAAGCGGAGCAAGGCTTCTGGGCATTTCGCCTCAGGCGATGTACCGTCGTCTGAAGAAGCAAGACCTTATTCACCGGCGGCTCTTTCTTCATTATGACCTTTTGCACACACAGAGTCTCAACTATGTGGCGGAAGACATTGCCGAGACATTACAAAACTGGGAAGAGGAACAGCAATGATAACACTATATCATGGCTCATACGCCGTTGTTGATCAGCCATTGGCAGCAAAGGGACGTCGGAATCTTGACTTCGGACTGGGTTTCTACCTTACCACCCTGCGACATCAGGCAGAGCGGTGGGCGCAGGTCATCACCGAGCGAAAAACGCGCAATGGAACCCCACGACTCAATGTCTACCATTTTGACGATGAGCAGGCTAAACAGATGGAGCGATGGCTTCGTTTCGAAGCATACAATCTGCAATGGCTCGATTTTGTAGTATCGTGCAGAGCTGGAGAAGATGTCTGGAAGCAATATGACATTGTTGAGGGCGGAGTGGCCAACGACAATGTGATCGATACCGTTGAGGATTATACGATGGGAATCATCACCGCGGAACAAGCACTTGGACAATTGCAATATAAGCCCGTCAATCACCAGCTGTGTATCATCAGTCAGGAAATCATTGACCGCTGTCTGCACTTTGTAGAATCCATCACCTTAAAGAGAGAAGAGATATGAGAGATTCCGTTCGTTGGCGCAAGCAAAGCCGCATCGTGCTCATGCTTGCAAAAGAGTTAAACATCTCCGAAGAGGAAGCTCTCGACATGTTTTACAACTCACGCACCTACACCTTCTTTGCCGATGCCTCGTATGGTCTGCAAGCCATGAGCGACCGTTACATTGTCGATGAAATAATACAGGAGAAAGACGATAGCGACAACGAAAAGACAACACGGACAAAGAAAGACAACGACGTGTCGCTTCACTAGAGATTTCACGTGATTCTAGTTAAATAATTTCAAAACGGGAGTATTTTTGTCGTTTTTTTTGCTTTGTTTTACAAAAAAGTCGTACCTTTGCACATTAATATATACATGCGAGTGTAGGGAGCCCTGCACTTTTTAGCAGAGAATCGAAAAGAAAGTTACACGAATCAAGTTTACAAATGATGAAGAAAACTTATTTACCGCCTTTTGCGCGCGTGCGCATTGTGGACATGCCTAGCCTGCTGGCCGGGAGCGGTGACGAACAGATGCCCATCAATCCCAAAGACCCCACGCAAGAGGCACTGTCGAAGGAGATCTTCGGCGGGGACGGGGACGTGACTATCAGCTCGGGCCTGGATACTGCGGAGTGATTTATAAGACTACGTATTTCACGCACAGCGAGAATTACACGAATTTGTTTCAATTCCACAGATGACGGTTTTATAAACCACGAATTTCACGAATTATACGAATTTAATTCTTCATTCTTGCTTTATGAACGGCGAAGCCGATTCTTCACTCTTCATTCTTCACTCTTCACTTTAAAAATTGGCAAATTGATTATATGATTACAAGATCTTTGAAGATTACACGGATTCTTCGCGGTGTGCTGCTGGGTCTGCTGCTCATCATGGGCGGACTGTGCTACGGCCAGGACTTCCAGCTGTTTTTCGCGAATAACGTCACGG
>JAGCQO010000103.1 GCA_017965125.1 Paludibacteraceae bacterium | reverse complement strand
GACAGACTGATGCTCGGCGGCGACGATACATTCAAGAGCTACAGAGGAAAGGTGGCGAGAGTCGTGTTCACATATTGCGCCGACCTCGGCATGACACTCAACTACGACGAGAAGAAGAAGAGATTCATCTTCGACCACGTGACTCCGCTTGTTGACTCAAATAACAACCCAACAGGATGCAACGGACCAGACATGTCATACGACCAGCTGAAGAAGAAGGGCAAGAAGTTCGTTCTGAAGAAAGATGTTGAGATGAACAACGCAGAATAGTAGCATTAGAATAATGTAATATGATTTTTTGAGAAAGTTGATGCTTCTGTGGCGTCAACTTTCTTTATTTAAAGGATTGATACTATGATGTTTCCGATTGCAAAATCAGGTGTGATTAAATATTTGCCAATGGCTCTGTTGGCAGCGGCGACGGCAATGCCGATGAATATAAACGCAAAACATAATAAGACAATAAAAATGAAGACAGACGTGAAATTCAATTACTTGGTAGATAGATTCGCTGACATTCAGGTGTTGAGATACCAGGTTCCAGGGTTTGAGGATTTGACACTCTCTCAGAAACTTTTGATATACAATTTAACCAAGGCAGCGGAAGAAGGCAGAGACATACTCTTCGACCAGAACTGCCGATACAATCTGTTGGTGAGAGGCGCTTTGGAGCGCATGTACATGATGGACGGCATGGACAAGTCGTCGGACGATTACAACGCATTCCTCACTTATATGAAGCAGGTGCTCTTCGCCAATGGCATACATCACCATTACGGCTGCGAGAAGTTTACTCCGGCATTTTCTAAGGAATGGTTCAAGCAGCAGTACAGCAAACTGGATGCGGAGAGCAAAAACGTGCTGGAGAACTTGAACAGCAATATAGGCGAGGCTAAGACTGCTGAGGAGACTTTGCTGAAAGTTATATTCGACCCGATGGTGGCGCCAAAGAGAGTGAACCAGGCTGACGGCGAGGATTTGGTGAAGACTTCCGCTTGCAACTATTACTTGAATGTGTCGCAGCAGGATGCGGAGGCATTCTACAACGCCATGAAGGACGAGAACGACACCACGCCGCCATCGTTTGGCATGAACTCGAGATTGGTGAAGAAAGACGGGATGATCTATGAGGAAGTGTGGAAGGTCGGTGGCAAGTACTCCGACAAGATAGAGAAAATCGTCTATTGGCTGGAGCAGGCGAAACCCTATGCCGAGAACGCCAAGCAGAAGGATGTGATAGAAACGCTTGTGGAATTCTACAAGACCGGCGATTTGAAGACATTCGACGAGTATTCGATAAAGTGGGTGGGCGACACGGACTCGAGAGTGGACTTTGTGAACGGATTCATAGAAACCTACGGCGACCCGCTCGACATGAAGGCTTCGTGGGAATCCATCGTGAACTTCAAGAACATCGAGGCGACACGCAGAACGCAGATTCTGTCAGAGAACGCGCAGTGGTTCGAGGACCATTCGCCTGTGAGCAGCGAGTTCAAGAAGAAGGAGGTCAAGGGCGTGTCTGCCAAGGTCATAACGATGGCATTCTTGGGCGGCGACTGCTATCCAGCCACTCCGATAGGCATAAACCTGCCTAACGCCAACTGGATAAGGCAGATACACGGCTCGAAGTCGGTGACCATAGAGAATATAACCAACGCCTATGACAAAGCCGCTCAGGGAAACGGATTCGCGGAGGAGTTCATGCTCTCCGACGAGGAGATAGAGCGTTCCAAGAAATACGCTTACATCGCCGACAACCTGCACACCGACCTGCACGAGTGTCTCGGACACGGCTCCGGACAACTGCAGCCAGGCGTTTCGCGCGAGGCGCTCAAGGCTTACGGCTCGACGATAGAGGAGGCGCGAGCCGACCTCTTCGGACTCTATTACACAGCCGACTCCAAGATACTCGAACTCGGTCTGCTGCCAGCCAAGGACGCGTACAAGGCTGAGTATTACTCATATATAATGAACGGACTGCTGACACAGCTCATAAGGATAAAGCCGGGCGACGTGATAGAGGAGGCGCACATGAGAAACCGAGCGCTGATAGCGAGGTGGGCGTACGAGAAAGGCAAGAAGGACAATGTTATAGAACTGGTGAAGAAGGACGGCAAGACCTACGTCAAGATAAACAACTACAAGGAGCTCAGAAAACTCTTCGGAGTGCTGCTCGCCGAGGTGCAGAGGATACGCTCGGTGGGCGACTACGAGGCGGCGAAACGCCTTGTCGAGGACTATGGCGTGCAGATAGACCCTGACTTGCACAACGAGGTACTTGAAAGATATAGAAAGCTGAACTTGTCGCCATACAAGGGCTTTGTAAACCCTGTGTATGAACTCGTTAAGGATGAGAATGGCAACACGGTGGATGTGAAGGTGACATACGGCGAGGACTTTCTGCATCAGCAATTGAGGTATGACGGATTTTTGAAATAGGCATTCTGTTTTTAAGAAATGTAAACTTAAAAAAGTGCCGTTTCGTTTTTTTTCTGCTCATATTTGTGATACGTTATGGTTCGTATATAGTTAAAACCTAATATAGTAGCCTATGAAAAAAATGTTTGCGATTGCGGTTTCCGCAATGTTCACAGCCGTTGTCAATGCTGCGGCTCCGGTAATTTCATTATCAACAACGCAACCAACGATACCAGGCACGTCTGTGGCATCATTGGCGGTAGGAAAGTCAAGTCCTTACGCAGTGTCCACTGTCAATTCTGACCCGACAGACCCATTGCAGAAAGACGGTGTGTATGTTAATATCACAAACGGTCCGACATCATTCTCGTTCACATCGGACAATTCAAGCGTCGTCGCTGTGGCTAACTGCAAGTGCGAACTCGTTTCCGGTACGACTTATAAGGTTACAATCGTTCCGAGCGGAGTGGGGTACGCGACAGTCGGACTGACTGCGAGCAACGGAAGCAATTCGTCGGAATTCAAGTTTAAAGTAGCGGCTTCTGCGGCATCTGCGCATCCTGCCAATACCGTGTTCCCAACGACGATAGCCGATGCTTCGGCTGCGGCTCCTGTCGGTACCGACTATATGCTCATAGCCGATGACGAGGCGAATCTGCTGAGGCTTTTCCACAGAAATTATTCTGGACAAGCTATCAAGACTTTTGACGTGACGAGCGGTGCTGGCGGAGAAAATGGCGAGGAGTTTGATATAGAGGGCGCTTCTGCAAGTGTGAAGTATAACCCAGGAAACAGACTTTACTGGATAACATCGCTCGGCAATAACAAGAGCGGCAAACTGAAGCCATATAGAAACAGATTGTTTGCAACTGATGTGACAGGCACAGGCGCAGACCTTACTGTCACGGTGAAGAGCTATTCCACAAAGATGCGTGACGCGCTGATAGCTTGGGGCGACGGATGCGGATGGGATTTTACAGCGTCGGCAAAGAAAGATGTTGCGCCAAAGAATATCAATGGCTTTAATGTCGAGGGACTTGCCGTGGCTTATGGCGGCGAAGTGGCGTATGTGGGATTCCGTGCTCCGTACGTGCCGCTGAAGGGTGTGACGCCAACGAGTTCAAATAGAAAATACGCTGTTGCGGCTCCTGTCACTAATCTGGAGACCATGCTGAATGTCGACGGCGAATCGTCG
>JAGCQO010000102.1 GCA_017965125.1 Paludibacteraceae bacterium | reverse complement strand
TCCCTCAGTTGACCGATTTCTGTGCGAGCCACAATCCGTATTTCCCAACAAAGAGAATGTTTGACGAGATGCGCGCCAACTTCAACACGTTGGTGAGTGCTTGTCCTTCCGGCATGCAGGTCAACGCTCTTGTTGCCGGCAAGAACTATGGTGTCAGAGATGAGTATGTGGCTGTTGGCAACGGCACGGCTGAGATAGCCGATGTGCTGTCCAGGACTTTGCTTGATGGCAAGAAAGCCGGTTCGGCATCGCCTATGTTCAATGAATTGAAGAAATGTCAGGTCATCAAGGAAAATCAGATGGAGACAAGCGTTGATTTTAAATATACGGCTGACGATGTGGTAAACTATTTCTCTGCCAACAAACTCGATGTCGTTTTGCTGACTAACCCAGATGCTTTTCTGGCAATAGCATAAAGACAAAGGATGTGCTGAAGATTGTTGAATGGTGTGAGGAAAATGGCAAACTGCTTATCGTTGACGAGAGTTTTGTCGATTTTTCTGAATGTGCGGAAAGTCTTCTCTGTAACAGTGTTCTTGAACGATACAGGAAGTCGCTCGTGGTTGTTAGGTCGGTCAGCAAATCGTGCGGACTGTCGTGCTTGAGTCTAAGCATTTTGGCTTCGGGCGATGTGGATGCGATAAGTGTTGTGAGAGACAACATCGGACAATGGAACATAAACTCTGTGGTGGAGTTCGCTTTGCAGATATTCAGCAAGTACGAAAGCGACTACAAGGATTCGTGCCAAAGGTTCATCAAGGGAAGGAGGCGTTTAGCGAAGGCGCACCAGGGCATTAGTTTCTTCAGGGTCGTTCCGTCGCAGTCGGGTTATGTGATGTGTGAGATAAAGAACAAATACACGGCTGAGCAGCTTTCCGGAATTTTGATTGAACGCAATGTGCAGGTTTGCGGACAGGGAAAGTTTGTGAGATTCGCAGTCAGAAGCAAGGATGATAATGACAAATTGCTGAAAGTGTTGTCTGCATTATAATGTTCTGTCATTGAACAAAAATGAGTAATTTTGACGGATTTTTCAGACGTGAATTTTAGTGAGGAAATGGAAAACAAGGATGTGAAAATAGCAGTTGCCGGCACTGGCTATGTGGGACTCAGCATCGCCACATTGCTTAGCCAGCACCACGACGTGAAGGCGGTGGATGTGGTAGAGGAAAAGGTGAAGTTGATAAACAACAAGAAGTCGCCGCTGCAGGATGAATACATAGAAAAGTACCTGGCAGAGAAACCATTGCGTCTTGTGGCCACAACCGACGGCGCCAGCGCTTACAAGGACGCGGACTTCGTAGTCATAGCCGCGCCGACTAACTACGACCCCGTAAAAAACTACTTCGACACGTCGCATGTGGAGGAGGTCATTGACCTTGTCATGAAGGTTAATCCCGATGCGATAATGGTGATAAAGAGTACAATTCCGGTAGGATATACCGAAAGCATAAGGAAAAAGTCGGGAAGCGAAAACATCATCTTCTCGCCTGAGTTCCTCAGAGAGAGCAAGGCGCTTTACGACAATCTTTACCCAAGCCGAATCATCGTCGGACGTCCGGAAGGCGACGCGCGACTCGACGAGGCTGCAAGAACCTTCGCTTCATTGCTTCAGGAAGGCGCGATAAAAGAGGACATCCCTACATTAATAATGGGAACGACAGAGGCCGAGGCCGTGAAGCTTTTCGCCAACACCTACCTCGCGCTGAGAGTGAGCTACTTCAACGAACTCGACACTTACGCCGAGATGAAAGGCCTTAACACGAAGCACATAATCGACGGCGTAGGACTTGATCCAAGAATCGGCTCGTTCTACAACAACCCGTCGTTCGGCTACGGCGGCTACTGCCTGCCTAAGGACACGAAGCAGCTGCTTGCCAACTACGAGGACGTGCCTGAAAACCTGATAGAGGCAATCGTGGCAAGCAACAGAACGAGAAAAGACTTCATCGCCGACCGTGTGCTGCACAAGGCTGGATATTACGATTATTACAACAGAGGCGACTATAACGCAAGCGAGGAGAAAAAGTGCGTCATTGGCGTTTATCGTCTGACGATGAAGAGCAACAGCGACAATTTCCGCCAGAGCTCAATACAAGGCGTGATGAAGAGAATCAAGGCGAAGGGTGCCGAGGTGATAATCTACGAGCCAACGCTCAAGGACGGCGAGACGTTCTTCGGCAGCCGTGTGGTGAACGACTTGGAGGCGTTCAAGAAAGAGAGCCAGGCGATAATCGCCAACCGATACGACTCGTGCCTCGACGATGTGGAAGACAAAGTTTACACAAGAGATATTTTCAGAAGAGATTAACACAAAACAAACAGAAACAACAATATTTCGATTATGGCAGACAAAAAAGTAGCCCTTATAACAGGAATCACAGGCCAGGACGGTTCGTACTTGGCGGAGTTCCTCATAGACAAAGGATATGAAGTACACGGCGTTTTGAGAAGATCATCGTCGTTCAACACAGGCAGAATAGAGCATCTCTATCTCGACGAGTGGGTCAGAGATATGAAGAAAAGCAGGCTGATAGAGCTGCACTGGGGCGATATGACAGACTCCAGCTCTTTGGTGAGAATAATCACAGAAGTTAAGCCGACAGAGATATACAACCTTGCGGCACAGAGCCACGTGAAGGTCTCATTCGACGTGCCGGAGTACACTGCGGACGCTGACGCAATCGGCGTTTTGAGACTTTTGGAGGCTGTTAGAATCTGCGGTATGGAAAAGACTTGCCGCATCTACCAGGCTTCGACTTCGGAGCTCTTCGGAAAGGT
The DNA here is from genome assembly GCA_017965125.1 of Paludibacteraceae bacterium. GTDB lineage: Bacteria > Bacteroidota > Bacteroidia > Bacteroidales > Paludibacteraceae > UBA4363. The sequence goes on along the minus strand of JAGCQO010000102.1, from coordinate 6,698 downwards.
ACAGGAAGTGCCTCAGAGCGAGACAACTCCTTTCTATCCACGCTCGCCATACTCAGTGGCAAAGCAGTACGGATTCTGGATTGTGAAAAACTACAGAGAGAGCTACGGCATGTACGCTGTGAACGGAATCCTGTTCAACCACGAGAGCGAGCGCCGAGGTGAGAACTTCGTGACAAGAAAGATAACTCTTGCTGCCAGCAGAATAGCGCAAGGGTTCCAGGATAAGCTTTATCTTGGCAACTTGGACGCGAGAAGAGACTGGGGTTACGCAAAAGACTATGTTGAGTGCATGTGGCTGATGCTGCAGCAGGACGAGGCTGAGGATTACGTAATCGCGACAGGCGAGATGCACACAGTGAGAGAGTTCTGCTCGCTGGCATTCAAGGAGGCAGGCATCGAGCTGAAGTGGGAAGGCGAAGGCGTGAACGAGAAGGGTATCGACGTGAAGACAGGCAAGGCGCTGGTTGAGGTGGACCCTAAGTACTTCCGTCCATGCGAGGTAGAGCAGTTGCTCGGTAACCCAACAAAGGCAAAGACAAAATTAGGTTGGAATCCGACAAAGACTTCTTTCGAGGAGCTTGTTAGAATAATGGTGAAGCATGATATGGTTTTCGCAAAGAAACTGTATCTGAAGGCTAAAATAGAGGAGTAGCAAAAACGATGCTCGACAAGAATAGCAAAATTTACGTGGCTGGTCATAACGGACTTGTTGGATCAGCGATTTGGAATAATCTCAAGTCAAGAGGATATAACAACCTGGTGGGCAAAAGCCACAAGGAGCTCGACCTTCTTGACCCAGTGGCGGTAAGGGCGTTTTTCGACCAGGAAAAGCCTGACGCTGTGGTTCTCGCTGCTGCCCACGTTGGCGGTATCATGGCGAACCTCAGATACAGAGCCGATTTCATATACAAGAACCTGCAGATACAGCAGAACGTCATAGGCGAAAGTTTCCGTCATGGCGTGCAGAAACTTCTATTCCTCGGCAGCACATGTATTTATCCACGTGAGGCGCCACAGCCTATGAGCGAGGATGTGCTCTTGACGTCGCCGCTCGAATACACAAACGAGCCTTACGCCATAGCCAAAATCGCCGGACTGAAGATGTGCGAGAGCTTCAACCTGCAGTACGGAACGAATTACATCGCCGTTATGCCTACGAACCTGTACGGTCCTAACGACAATTTCCATCTTGAGAACAGCCACGTGCTGCCAGCGATGATAAGGAAGATACACTTGGCGAAGTGTCTGAACGAAGGCGATTGGGATGCTGTCAGAAAAGACATGGATTTGCGTCCAGTCGAGGGTGTGAGTGGCAAGAACACAGACGAGGAGATAAAGGAAGAGCTCAAGAAATTCGGCATAACCGCCGAGGCTGTCACTTTGTGGGGCACAGGCAAGCCGCTGAGAGAGTTCCTCTGGAGCGAGGAGATGGCAGATGCGAGTGTGCATGTGCTGTTGAATGTTGACTTCAAGGACACATACAAAGAGGGCGACAGAGACATCAGGAACTGCCACATCAACGTGGGCACAGGCAAGGAAATCACAATAAAAGAGGTGGCCGAGAAAATCATGGAGACAATCGGTTTCAAGGGCGAACTCAGATGGGACGCAAGCAAGCCGGACGGAACCATGAAGAAACTGACCGACGTGACCAAGCTTCACAATTTGGGCTGGCATCACAAGATAGAAATCGACGAAGGCGTGCGCAAGCTTTACGAGTGGTACAACAAAGGCATTTGCATAAACCACAAGGAGGCATAACGCCGGAATCATATATACAAAAACAAAACAAATTAAAACAACAATGACTCACACGACGAAAAGGATTTTATTTGCCGTAATGGCTGCGATGGTAATGGTCGCGGCATCGGCTCAGCCTTACAGCCATTGGTCTATGATGGGCAAGGTCGGCACTCAGAAGGTGAGAGGCGGCGAATGGAACCAGATTTACTCAATCGCAGGAGAGTATGACTTCAGCCCTATGTGGGGAACTGGTTTGGAGGCAACGTACATCCTGACAGACAGGTACGGAAAGCAGAGCTTTCATCCTAAGTGTTACATTATCAGCGCATTCTCGTCTTTCAACATGACGAACATCCTTTGCGCAAGGGCAAAGGTGGTGGAAGTGTTGCTCGACTTGGGCCTCGGTGTCGGATTCGGCGGCGGATGGGGCTTCAAGAAAGCGAAGGACAATGTCGCCCCTATGATTTACGGCGGTCCGTCAGTGGAATGGAATATAAGCAAGCACTTCGGCTTGGGACTGAACCTGAGGTTCATCATGTCATCGACCAACCGCTTCATGGGTACATACGACGGCTATTCGATAACGAGTAACGCAGAGTTGAACGGCTATTACGACGGAAGTCTGTACTTGAGGTACAAGTTTGCGCCATGGGGCAGAAAGCAAGACCACGTCAGAAACATAGACGCGGGAATGTTCAGAAGATTTTATTAATGTGAATAAAAAAGGCTTTGAAGCAAACTTCAAAGCCTTTTTGTTTTGTTATAGCTCGACGCCGGGCGGCAGAAAGGCGGTCACGTCCTTGCCGTAGCTCAGAAGGTCTCTGATGATGGTCGAGGAGATGGCTGCGTGTTGAGGCTCGGTGAAAAGAATCACGGTCTCAATCGAGCTGAGTGATTTATTTATGTCGGCGATGGATTTTTCGTACTCGAAGTCGATGGACGACCGCACACCGCGCAGAATGAAGTCGGCGCCCTCCTGTTTGGCGAAGTCGATGGTCAGGTTGTCGTAGGCTTTCACCGAAATGCGTGGCTCGTCGCGGAAGGCTTGGCGGATTATCTCAAGCCTTTTCTCCAAAGGGAAGTGAGCCTTCTTTGAGCAGTTGGCTCCGACGCCGATTGTTATGTGGTCGAAGAGCTGCAGTCCACGCTTTACGACTGAAAAATGACCTATGGTGAAAGGATCGAACGACCCTGGGAAAATGGCTTTTTTCATACGAAAACATTAAAAACAGAGCAAAAATAATGAACTTTCTAAAATAAAAACACAAATACTACGTTATGAATACAGTACCAAACGACTATAATATTTAAAAAAAATAGGTTTTTTGGCACGACTTTGCTGAATTATTCTAAATTTGCAGTTCATATTTCGCTATTATTCAAAAAGCTTGTGCGGAAAGCATTGTGAAAACGGTGTGGACGCTGGCAGAGAAAGACACAATTAACGTAATGGCGGAAGAACCTTGAAACTATGAAAAGAAATATTTTATTGCTGGTAGCTGCTATGTGCACATTGGCGACAACTGTTTTCGCACAGCAGCGTCCTATTTACGATCAGTACCACTTTAACTACTATCTGCTGAACCCAGCGATAGCAGGTGCCGAGAGGTGTTCACACTTGATGCTTACAGGAAAGCAAAGCTGGATAGGCAAGGACGGACCTTCCACTTATCTGCTTTCTTACAGAACGAGATTGAACACAAAGAACATAGGTCTTGGAGGTTATATCTATAACGACCACACACCTCAATTCAACTATCTCGGCGGTCAGTTCACATTCGCATACCACATTCCGCTGAGCCACGGCTCAAGATACAGCAAGAGAGTGGAGCTCGACAGACAGCTCTCTTTCGGTGTCAGTGCAAGAATTAAGTATCTGCACTACTCGGCTGTTGACGGATATGATGACGACCCAGCAAACGAAAGCGACGGCGAGGTTATGCCTGACATCAATGTCGGTGCATACTATACTTCATACGGCTTCTTCGGAGGTTTGTCTTTCACAAACTTGATTCCATTCAAGCCTGCAATCCTCGGAGATACTTATGACTACGAGAACCTGACAGGTTTCTTGTTCGCAGGTTATGACTTCGACTTCAACGAGTCTCAGACTCTGGAGCCATCTGCAAACTTCAACTTCGATGTTGACGGGCACATGCAGCTCGAGCTCAACTTGAAGTACATGCAGAACGATATGCTCAACAACTTCGGATGGTGGGCTCAGCTTTCTTACCGTCACAACCTCGACCCAGGAAACGCGCAGCCATTGTCTTTGATTCCTATCGTGGGCTTGAGATTCAACAAGTTCCAGTTGGCTTATGCCTTCAACTTGACTTTGAACGAGCTTGCGTCTAAGACATACGGCACACACGAGCTTATGCTTGCATATTCGTTCTGTGTTCCTCACCGTTTCTGCCGTTAACAACAGACTCTCCGATAAGTCTTCCGCATAGACTTATTTGACAAATATTCAAATAGCAAATCTCCATTATATTGATGGGATTTGCTATTTTTGCATTTGTATGCGCTTTTGCATTCTGTTTATTCAAAGACAAAACTTAAATGTGGACTTTATATAGCCTTGGTATTCATGTCTATGCTTTCTTGGTGTTCTTGGCGTCATTCTTCAATGAGAAGGCAAAAAAGAGATACATTGGTCAGAGGCAGACATTCAAATATCTGAAAGGCAACGTCGATAGGAACGCGAAATACGTTTGGTTTCATGCAGCGTCGTTAGGCGAGTTTGAGCAGGCACGTCCTCTGATGGAGGAGTTGCGCCGCAGAAAGCCGGAGTACAAGATTTTGCTGACGTTCTTTTCGCCGTCGGGCTATGAGGTGAGAAAGAATTATGAGGGTGCAGACCTTGTGTGCTACATGCCGCTCGACACAATCCGCAACGCCGAGAGGTTCGTCAGGAGAGTCAGGCCGGTCGATGCGATATTCGTGAAGTATGAGTTTTGGCCAAACTTCCTTATCGCTCTGCGCAGACGCGGCATCCCGACCTACATCGTTTCGGCGCACTTCAGAGACAGCCAGGCGTTCTTCAAATGGTACGGAGTGGCGTACGCAAAGGTGCTGAGGTTCTTCAACCGCCTTTTTGTGCAGGACATGCATTCGGTGGAGCTGCTCAACGGAGTCGGCATTGAGAATGTGACAATCTCCGGCGACACGAGGTTCGACAGAGTGGTGCAGATAGCGTCGCAGAGAAAGCAGCTGCCAGTGGCTGAGGCTTTTGTCGGTGGAGAGAAGGCAATCGTGGCGGGAAGCTCATGGCCGAAGGACGAGGACTTGCTCATAAAGTACGCAAAGGGCAAGGGACTGAAGATGATTCTTGCGCCGCATGAGATACACGAATCGCACTTGGCAGAGATAGAACGCAAATGGAACGAGGCGGAGGGCGATGCTCGTCCGATAGTCAGATATACCGACGCGACAGTCGATAACGTAAAAGAGGCTGGCTGCCTTGTGATAAATAACTTCGGAATGCTCTCTTCGTTATACAGCTACGGAACGGTGGCCTACATCGGCGGAGGCTTTGGCGTAGGCATTCACAACTTGCTGGAGGCGGCGGTTTACTCAATGCCAGTTGTGTTCGGTCCGAACCACAAGTCGTTCAGAGAGGCGTTGCAGCTGAAGGAATGTGGCGGCGGAATAGCCATAGAAAATTACGAGGAGTTTGAAAAGGAGATGGACCGTCTGATGGCAAATCCGGAAGAGGCAGGTGCTGCGGCAGGCAACTACGTGAACAGCAACAAGGGCGCATCCGACAAGATTTTAGGAGAAATATTCTTATAAGAAACAAAATAAACAACATATATGCAGAAACCAGGAATACCAAAGGGAACAAGAGATTTCTCGCCAGAAGAGATGGCAAAGAGAAACTATATATTTGACACGATTAAATCGGTGTTCAAACTGTATGGTTTTCAACAGATTGAGACTCCAGCCATGGAGAACTTGTCAACACTGATGGGCAAGTACGGAGACGAGGGCGACAAACTGCTTTTCAAGATACTGAACTCTGGCGATTTCCTGCAGACAGCTAACGCAGACGCTTTGGCAGAAAAGAACAGCGTCAAGCTTATAAACTCGATTTCTGAAAAAGGACTGAGATATGACCTGACAGTGCCTTTCGCACGTTACGTCGTGCAACACAACGGTGAATTGACAATGCCTTTCAAGAGATACCAGATACAGCCAGTGTGGAGAGCCGACAGACCACAGAAGGGCAGATACAGAGAGTTCTACCAGTGCGACGCCGACGTTGTGGGCAGCGACTCGCTCCTGAACGAGGCTGAACTTGTGCAGATTGTCGATGAGGTGTTCGCACGATTCGGAGTGAACGTCACACTGAAGGTGAACAACAGAAAGATACTTAGCGGAATAGCCGAGATAGTGGGTGAGCTCGACCGACTGACCGACATAACCGTGGCGATAGACAAGCTCGACAAGATAGGCTTGGACAACGTCAATGCAGAACTCAGAGAGAAGGGCGTGTCGGCCGAGGCAGTGGAGAAGCTGCAGCCTATAATCCTGCTGAGCGGAAGCAACGAGGAGAAGCTGAACACGCTGAAGACGGTGCTTGCCGAGTCGGAGACTGGTTTGAACGGCATCAAGGAGATAGAGACAATCGTCGGTTTGCTGTCCGGCACTAAGCTCAGACTGAAACTGGAAATCGACCTGACTCTGGCCAGAGGTCTGAATTACTACACAGGAGCCATCTTCGAGGTGAAGGCCAACGACGTGGAGATGGGCAGCATCTCGGGTGGAGGACGATATGACAACCTGACTGGAGTATTCGGACTGCAGGGGCTTTCGGGCGTGGGCATCTCGTTCGGAGCCGACAGAATCTACGACGTGTTGAACCAGCTGGAACTTTATCCGAAGGAGACTGTCAATGCGACAAAGATTTTGTTTGTATGCTTCGGCGACGCGGAAATCGCATACTCGATGCC
>JAGCQO010000101.1 GCA_017965125.1 Paludibacteraceae bacterium | reverse complement strand
CGAGGAGATAAAGAAGCAGCTTTTGGAGCAGGAAGGCCGTGACTATCCGGACTATCTTGTGGCGTGTGATGGCGGCGGAAGCAATGCGGCAGGCACATTCTACCACTACTTGAACGACGAGAGAGTGAAGCTGGTGGAGGCAGAGGCCGGCGGTCTGGGTGTGGATACCGACAAGACTGCGGCTACGATATACTGCGGCACTGAGGGCATTCTGCACGGCAGCAGATCGCTGGTGATGCAGGACGAGGACGGACAGATAATAGAGCCTTACTCAATCTCGGCCGGACTTGACTATCCGGGCATCGGTCCGCTTCATGCCCACTTGGCAAAGACCGGCAGGGCGCAGGTGTTGCCTATAAACGACGACGAGGCTCTGAAAGCGGCGTTTGAGCTGACCAGAATCGAGGGCATAATACCGGCGCTTGAGAGTTCGCACGCTTTGGCGGCATTGCACAAGCTGAACTTCAAGAAGAACGACGTCGTTGTGCTGACCGTTTCGGGACGAGGCGACAAGGACATGCCGACATACATTAAGAATTTCAATACGGACAAAGAATAAAACAAAGCGATATGCAAAACATAAATTTCAAAGTAAACAGCGAGACTTACCTCGGAGACCTTCAGACTCCGGTAAGCATCTACCTGAAGATAAGGGATTTGTATGTGGAGTCGGTGCTGCTTGAAAGCTCGGACTACAACAGTACGGAGAACAGTATGTCATACGTGGCGTTCAAGCCGCTGGCGTCGTATGTGGTGGAGTCGGGTGAGGTGACCATGACTTATCCAAACGGCGAGACTGAGAAGGTCAGCGTGAAGGACAAGAACACGGTTCCTGACACATTCCAGGAGTACATCAAAAAGTTCGTTGTGTCCGATAAGGACAATGAGCTTGGCGCGAACGGATTTTTCGGATATTCGAGCTACGAGGCTATACAGTATTTTGAAGACATAAAACTATCGGCCGAGAATAAGCCAGAGAACAAGCTGCCGGAAGTGAACTATGTTTTTTACAAGTACATAATCGCGTTTAACCACTACAAAAACGAGATAAAGATAATCGAGAACATGCTGCCGGGCGAGACTGACAGCCAGATTCCTAAAATCGTCTCGATACTGAAGAACCCAATCGTCAGCGAGTTCAGATTTGAGCTTGACGGCGACGAGCAGTCCGACATCACAGACGAGGATTTCAAGGAGATGGTGAGAAAAGGCAAGGAGAACTGCTATAAGGGCAACGTGTTCCAGATAGTTCTGTCGCGACGCTTCTCGCAGGGCTACAAGGGCGACGACATGATGCTTTACAGGAAGCTGCGCTCGATAAACCCTTCGCCATATTTGTTCTACTTCGACTTCGGCTCGTTCAGAATCTTCGGTTCGTCGCCAGAGGTGCATCTGATGGTGAAAGACAACAAGGCTTACATAATGCCGATAGCCGGAACGATGAGAAGAACAGGCAACATAGAGGAAGACAAGAAGATAGCGGAGAAGCTGCTTGCCGACCCAAAGGAGAATGCGGAGCACATAATGCTCGTCGATTTAGCGAGAAACGACTTGAGCAGAAACACCGACAACGTGAGAGTGGAGCAGCTGCGCACGGTGCAGTACTACTCGCATGTGATACACCTTGTGTCGTCGGTGGCAGGCGATATGCCAAAGGACATAAACCTGATGAAGCTGTTTGCCGACACGTTCCCGGCCGGAACGCTTTCTGGCGCGCCTAAGGTAAAGGCCATGCAGCTGATAGACGAGATAGAGAGATACGACAGAGGATTCTACGGCGGCTGCATCGGATTCATCGGACTGAACGGAACAAGCAACCAGGCCATAACCATACGTTCGTTCCTTTCGAGAGACAACAGACTGTATTACCAAGCCGGAGCCGGAGTCGTGGCTAAGTCCAACGAGGAGAGCGAGTTGCAGGAAGTGAACAACAAGCTTGCGGCACTCAGAAACGCGATGAAGGTGACAAGTTCTAAAATTTAATCAGCAGGAGGAAAAAGGCAATGGAAACAAAAATATTGGTTTTAGACAATCACGACT
>JAGCQO010000019.1 GCA_017965125.1 Paludibacteraceae bacterium | reverse complement strand
TTGCCGCCCTTGCTGCTCGTCTTGTCGAAATCCTTGAGGTGCACCTTGTACGACACTTTTATTTCCAATGTCTGAGGGTCAGCCTTCTGTGTTTTCTCCACAGACCACGCACCTTTGTAGGCGACTGTATCGGTTCTTGTCTCTGCCTTAACCATCGCTGTCGCTGTGATTGCCACGATTGCGGCGATAATCGTTACAAACTTTTTCATCTTTCTTCTCGGCTTGCCGTCCTTGTCACGACTATTTATCATACAATAAGAGCGCACAGACCGCCTTCCGTCCATACGCTCCAATAAAAATTGTTTCCGTGGGCAGTGTCGCTCTGCCGTTCCACACGGTCACGGAATACACTTTGTTTCTCAGGCAAGGCGGTGCATACCACCTAAATTGTGAGTGCGAGCAAACCCAATCACTCGCACCCCTAAATGTTTACTCTGCTGACTTTGCAGCCTTTGCACTCTTCGCAGTCTTCACAAGGTCTGTGAGTTCGCTCTGGTGCTTGACAAAGTAACGCAATACCATATCGACTGATGGCTTGATTGCATACTTAACCACCTTTGTTTCCATAGTGGTCTTGTCCAACCTCTTGACCTCTCTGAATCCGCCTACGTTCATTTCGGCATAGACGAGCGAGCCCAAAAAGGCTACAGCGTCGTTCTTCGACACACCTTTTAACATCTTTTTGAGTTCGTTGCAAGTGTCTGTATATGAATACAGTACTTTAATGCACTGCGATACAGTGCCACGTTGCTCTTTCAACTCTGCACGAAGACTTGTTAATTTGATTGTTTCCATACGATTTTGTTTTTGTAGGTTAATAAAATTGTTAATTAAAAATTGTGAGTACGGCATAGTTTCCATAGCCGTACCCGAAAAATCGTAATGCGTGTATAGTCTTGCTATCGACATCACCACGCATTTATGGCTGTTTCGTTTCCCTTGGTTATTGCGCAATACGGACACGATGACGTATTGTGTTGTTCGGTGGATGCCGAGAGCAGAGCGCGCATAGTGGTTCGGCGAGCCGGGTTTGGCTTGTTTCGCCGTGCTATTATAAAGCGTTTTTGTTGTCGGGTTTGACTGCTTTATTTCGCAACGTGTGCGGACTTGTTTTTTTAAGGTCGGGGCAATTTCCTATTTATGTAATTTCAGCCCTATTTGCTTTTTATTTCATTGTGTTGTGTGTTGTTAATACTTTGTTATTTGTGTTGTTATTTGCGTTTCGTTTTGCTTACACCACATAGATAGGAAAGAAAAAAACAATAAAAGCGGTATAAAAAAGGAACGCGTAGGGCGCGCATAATGCGTGTGTGCGTGTGCTCGTGTGCGCGTGAGAGGGGGGGGGTACCCCGAAAGGTGACGGTCACACACGCGTAGGGTATATATAAGTGTTTAACTTACAGAATTTTTGGAAAAATCCGACCTTCCAAATTTTTTGGGGGTATAGTTTTTGGAAAACCTACCGATGTATGGCGCGCCAGCGCGTTGTTAAAAGCGTGTGAAAACACCCTGTTTGTATATCTTTCTATATAAAGAATATAGACATACTATATAGTGGTGGTTATCAAGCAGTTGTATTTTTAAGTTTGGAACGATTCGTACAAAAGTTTGGAACGATTCATTCCAATTTTGTATATTTGTGGTATGAGGAGTAGCAAGAGTAGTCCTTATGCTGTTGAGGACTTTGGCAGTGGCAGCAGGTGGAGGAACTACAGGGTTCCGAAGAAGATAGAGTATGTGGACACGCAGACAGGGGAGTTGTTGAGTGGTGTTCAGATAGTGGGTAATATGTACCAGAGTGACACTGCCTATTTTGTGAAGCTGTACAGTTTGAAGGTGTTGAGGATGTTGAGCAGGGCAGGAGTTGCTGTCTTCTCGTACATGTGTGAGAGGATTCAGTATGACGGTACGGTTGAGATAGATGTGGCTGAGTGCATGGAGGTGTGTGGCTATAGCAACAGCAAGAGTGTGTATAACGGCATACAGGAGTTGCTTGGTCTTGATATAGTGAGGAAGAAATCACAGAGTGTTTACTACGTCAACCCTAACGTGGTGTTCAGGGGCGATAGAACAGGAATTAAACAGATATGAGCAAGAGTTTTGAAGAAAAGAAGGCGGAAGCCGATGCGTTTTGGGACAAGTGGCTTGAAGGCAAGAAGAATACTTGGTTCCGCATAATCTTATTCCATTACTACTGTTTCAAGTATAAGTTTGACAACGAGGATAGGGTAGTGTATGCGATAAGCACTCCGATAGCTCTTGCTATATGGGGTTATGTTCTTGTCGTTTGGTATCATGGAATACTCTTGCTTCTGTCAGTGATACTGCACGGCATGTGCTGTCTTGCGACTAATATAAGCCCTTATGACAGCTATAGCATTTCAAAGTTCGAGAAGGAAGGCAAGAATATACTGCTCGATAAGATATGGTTCTACCACGAAGACCATAATGGCACCAGTGGTAGTTTCCCATCCGGGCTTTAATAACAAAGGCAGGGTTAGTTCCCTGCCTTATTTGTTACTCGTCGAATGGCTCGTCTTCCTCGTCGTACTCCTCGCCTTCCTCAAGCTCAGGCTTGTTCATCTGCTCGACTATGCGTTCTCGCTCTATAAGACGAAGCTTGCCCTTGTCTTCGAGGGATTGAGGCTTCTCTTCCGGTGCCTTCGGGAATGCGTAGGGCATAAGCTTGAAGTATGCGTCCACGAACTCCTTTGGCGGCAATCCGTTCATCGCCTCGATAAACTGCTTCTCTCCTGCTGCGAGTATAGCCCTTATTTTCTTTCTGAAAGCGTCGTTGTCTTTCTTCGCCATTACCTGTTTTGTTACTCCTCTTGCCATATTGTGTGATTTTAAAATGATGACATACCTGTTCTTTTCGCCGATATACGTCCTCTTGTAGGGTTTGGCTCGTACTTTCTCGGCAAATCCATGTACTGATAGCACGCCCATATTCCTATCGCTCTTGTTATGTGGCGGTCGTCGTGCTTGCCGTCGATGGCTCCGAGAGAGCCGTTCTTCTTGACTTCGAGCGTGTCGTGCTCATCAACCGCCTCAGAGCATGTTTCTATGTACATGTTCTCTCTCAGAGCCTTCTTCTGGTGGTCGCAGACCATCTGCTTTGACTTCTTGTTGGTATGGAATCCCCAAGTAGGCGGAAGTCCCTCTCGAATCTTGTCGGCAGGTGTTCTACAGAAAAGATTGTCGTAGGTGTCTGCAATCTCGTCAAGTATAAACTCAAAGTGGTCGCCTTCGGTCTGCTCCGTTTCAAGCGTGTTGGACTCTATGATGAGCAGAGCGTGCTGATACGCCTCTGAAATCATTACGGACTTCCACGCCAGAAGGTCGTGGTCGATGTGTCCGCACCATTCCGCGACAACGATAGGAAGACCGCCCTTAGCCATATCCTTGCGGTCGATGACGCAGATGACCGAACGGTCAGCCTGCTCGCTGCCACCACCGATGTCCACCACAGTCACATACCTGTTGTTGTACCTTTCCGATTCAGGCATGAACCATACCTTCAACGCTCCGCCTTCCTCAGCCTTGAACTTGATGTTCTTCATCGCGTCTGCGCCATAGTTCTTCTCTGCGTAAATATCTCCTACGAACTTAGGCTTCATGCAACCTCTGCGCAACCTCGCAGTGTCCTGTATAGGGTAGAATCTGCGACCTGTGGAGAGGAACGCCTCGTCAGCCGTAGCCGGGAAGTCCTGCTTGAATCGCCATACGTCCTTGTACGCCTTGATTTTGCCCCTGCGCCACTTTAATCCTTCGAGTGTGGCTCCCATCTCAAACAGTGTCGTTTCTTCCTCTGTGAGCGAAGAAATGAACTTGTCGTAGTCTTTTATCGGCGACTGGTATGCGTAGTTCTTGAACCAAGGTATGAAGATTGGTATTGTTCCGCTCTCGCCGTTAGTTGACCTTATCCACAAATCGTGGAAGAAGTTGCCGACACCACGCGCTGTTGATTCGTAAATGATACAGGTGTGAGCGGCGAGCTGCACTCCGGACACTATGGACTGTATAAGCTGCTCTGGAGTTTTACCCTCGGTGGTCTTATAGAGTCCGACCTCGGAGAAGTGACATAGCGAGATTTTATCTCCTACGATTGCATCTGGCTTCTCAGCAGAACCTACTGATATTCTCGCTCCGGTCTGCTTGATGATTTTGGTCTTCTGTGAGCCTTCGTAAGGAAGGAGTGATGGCTGTGTGTCGGAGTTGAGCATCCATGCCGGGTAGTTCTTAATCATCTTGGTGTACATACCGCGGATAATCTTTGTGGTATTCTCGATATGCGCGCAGATGACAGAGTTCCACTGTCCGATAACGACAAGCTGAATCCAGCCGAACAGCATCTCGATTTCCGTAGAGAAGCCGTTCTGTCTGTTCTTTGTTATCACAAAGCTGACAGGTCTTTCGGCATACCACTCTTCGTAAAACCTTTTCAGGAAGTACCTCTGCGCCGGATTGAGTATGAACTTTATGTCCTGAGCCGACAGAAGGTCCGCGATTGTGCAGAATGACGCAGCCCAGAACTCGAAGTCGTGCTTGCTGCGAGCCTTACAGTATTCCTGTATGGCGAGAGCCTTGTTCTCTCTCGTATATGGTGCTCCAATGCTGTGAAGGAATTTTTTTACGGAGCCTGCATTGTTCATCTTGTTGATGACAGGCTCGTCGAAGCAATGCTCCGGTATCATGTATGTGCCTTCCGTGATGCCCTTGCAGTAGAAAGGCTTCCTCTCGCATGTGTCAGAACCGAGCCCTGTGATAGGGTCGTATGGTTTGTTCTGCTCATTTATCCTTCTTTGGTTCTCTGTCTTTATAAAATCCTCTCCCATAGTAGTAGATATTAGTCAGCGCAAACGACACGAGCATACACTGCACATGAAGCTGGGCGAAAATGCTTGTGAACAAGAGAAAAACGTCCTGCCACGCCAGCATTACGGCGAGCGTGATGAACGCGCGGCTGATGTGTGCAGTATTTTTGCACATCACAGCTATTCCGTAGCCTGCATAAGCGAACAAAACTCCAGACAGTCCGACCACAGGCTTGCTTGGCGTTGTCGCGTATGATGTGACAACGGTGGTGGCAAACGCAAAAGCGAGCAATAAAAGCCGCCTTGCGATTTTTTTTTGAGGTATGCCTGCCAATTTCTCGCAAGCGGTGCTCAGCCGGTAAAAGCAATAGCAGTTAATGGCGAGATGAATGGCGTTCGCGTGTGCAAAATGAAACGCAAGCCTGTCCGTTATGCCGGAATTGAAGACATAACCCATGCTCTCTGGCTCCGAAAGCGCGAAAACCGCGCACAATATGACAATCATTACCGCTATCATCCCTTCAATGCTATTACAATCAGTTCTCTACACCTCGAAACGGACAGGAAAAAGCTCGGAGCAGGCTTCTCTATTATCTCTCTGGCTATATCAACCGCTCTTTCGCCGCGTTTTGGCTCCCTTTGGAGCAATTCGCTCTTGATGTAGTCGTACAATTTTCTCCCCTCGCGGCTTTTCGGTGCCTTTTTCTGCTTTGTTATGTTGGATATTATGCCTGCCACATGTTTTTCGGACAGGAAAAGCCTCGGCGCTGGGCTGTTTGATGCCCAGAACATCAGGACATCTTCTCTGAAATCAATCTTGTTGTCAAGCAACTCTTTTTTCAACCCAATGTAAACGTCGTAATACGCCTTTGCCTTATCGACGGTAGATGTGCATCGTGTCATCTAATTGATTTTTGTACAAAAATAACAAGAATAAATCATAAATAACGAATTAACGACTGTAAATAACGAAATAAGGACAAATGTTTGAGAAATATGATTGATAATTGCACAAGGAATCTTATATCCAGCAAAACATGGCAAAGACAGCGATACTTTTCAGAGATAAGAGCGACCCAAATGGGTTTCATAGCGTGGTCGTTGACGACCAGAAGGGCTTTTATGTGAAAGGCGACAACCTCGGCGAGCGCGATGCTACTGATGAGATTACCGATGAGGAGGGCAAGGACCCTCAGAAGGTGATTAAGAAGTTCGAGGACCTCGATAATCTTGAGTATGTGCACTCGATGCCTCTTGCTGACGACGAGGAGATTGATGAGGAGGAGCTGGATTCCTATAGCACTGACCTCAAGGACGACATTGGCGGAAATTCTATGACCAGAAGACTGTATAGTGACTGGCAGGACAAGAGAAGCCCGGAGCAATCGTCTGTTCCGGAGTCAAAAGCGAACAAGGTAATGAGAGGCATAGCCGATAAGATGAAATCTGAATCAAAGTGGTTCAATTCAGGCTATGACCCAACAGGAATACAAACATCAAAAACAGAATAATCATGGCAGAGGAAAAAGAAAAAGACGTAACACCTCAGATTGAGGAGAATGTTGCGGAAGAAGCCCCAAAGAAGGGCAACAAAGAGCTTTTCTATGAGAGCATACGAACAAACTTCCCTGATGTCGAGCTCGGCGATGACGACGAGGAGAATTACGGCAAGGCTAATGAGCTGTTCGGACGCATCAAGAAGGAAAGCGACGAGAACAGAAGCAAGGCTAACAAATTTCAGGACGCTTTGGACGCAGACCCAGCGGCAGCGGCTGCATTCATGTCGTTCATGGAAGGCACTCCGCTCCCTACAGCTCTGAGAAAGTATTATGACGACGACGAGCTGACTATGAAAGAGGGAGACGAAGGCTACGAAGACTACAAGAAGGCTTACGACGACCGCAAGGCAGAGCGTCAGGCTGCGAAAGAGCGCGCAGATGCGTTC
>JAGCQO010000100.1 GCA_017965125.1 Paludibacteraceae bacterium | reverse complement strand
CATTTTCGGTTTTATTAACCTCCTTGTCATCGTCATTGCACGACACAAATGCCACAAACGAAAGTGACATAAGCAAGTAGATTAGTCTTTTCATGATAATTCGTGTTTATGTGATTATAATTTGTTTGCTGCATTAAAAGTCTATTTAAAAACCGCACGCACCGACATACCGTAGTAGCGGTCGATGTTGCTGCCGTACACGCCGTCTGAACCGAAGTTGATGCCCCACGCGCTGCCCGGATAGCCGGAAACCAGCAACGAAGAACAATAGATGCCGCTGGACCCGGCGTCGGCGAGGTCGCCTTCGTCACGATAGCCCGCAACAGGCAGAAAAATATGGGCGTCGGAGAGAGAATAAAACAATGATGGATTTTCACCTTTGTATATACATTTCCCCTTTTCGCTTGAGTTCTTTGCTTTATAGACAATGTAACCCTTAACATCTGAGTAGTTGTAACTCTCTGTCCATACCCAATAGCACTCACTTCTCAGCTCGTCCTGCTGAGCCTTGGTCGGCATTCTCCACTTGCCGCCCCAGTTGACGTATGCGGCATCATCGGAGAGGTCGAGAGTTGTCTTGCTGTCAGTAAAGCCGTCTTTGCCGTATGAACTGCTGCTACAGTATTTGGTCAATTGATTGTATGCGCTGCCATACTTGTAGGTTGACCAATTGTAAGTTTCCTTTGTGGTCACCTCACCCCAGGCGTAGTAGTCGCCGTAGTCCTGCGGCTTGTTTGCACCGACATTGCAAGTCGCCCACTTTGTGCCGGAAGTCAGACCGAGGTCAACGTAGTTGTATCTGTCCTCTGTGCCGTCGTGATAAAAATCTGTGAGATTTGGCTCTGCAAATGTTATAGAGTCCGCCAGAGTTGTCTTCACAGCCACACCGTTCTTCCATACCCAGACATTAGTTTGCGCCACTGCGGCCATTGCCATTGCTGTGCAGAATAATGTTGTAAAAATCTTTTTCATGGTTCTTTCCTTTTGGGTCAATTACTTGGTCTTGATGATGCGCGCCGCGCTCTTTCCACTGCGCAGGATGTAAACTCCGTCGGCAAGCGATGAGACATTGATGACTGTCTTGTCAGCCGCTTTCGTGGTAGAAACGAGACCGCCGTTAGCCGAGAAGATGAGGATGTCTGCACTCGCGCCTTCCACTGTTATCTCGTTCTTCGCTGGGTTAGGATAAACTTTAAGCACAGCAGAAGAAGTTTCCGCTATGGCAGTCGTCGGCGCATCCTCAGCCGAGAATACGACTTTGCGTGTCTCGCTGATGGACTTTACATCCTCAGAATTATCGGTTTTCACAACTTTCAGACTTCCCGAAGTAGTGAGGTCGAGCTTGTTCACAAGCGCCATGTCATAGACCTGCGTTGTGCCGTCCAACGCCTCCACCACAAGGCTTGAAGCCGATGCTATCTGCATTGTGAGCAGTGATGAAATGATTAAAATCGCTTTTTTCATAGGCCATAACTTTTAAGATATAACATTGTTTTAAAACCTGAGCTAACACTATTAGCGAACTCTCAGGCAAGTCATTTGTCGTGCTTATTCTTCCAAAATTAGCGAAAGCTTAAAATAAAGCGAAGAAAAACAACATGTTAGACAACATGTAACGGCACTTCGACACTTCTGGTCACTGGGCGTAGTCGAAGTGTTTAGTGTCCTGCGGACAGAATTTCAAATGAAAATAAATCGTTCAAAATTCTATTCTGTTTGATTTGTGTCAATTTGTCTGATTTCTCGCGGCGCGACTCAATAACGGCGGAAATCATATAGAGTCGCGGCGCGCCACGACTCTACCCCCCAAAAGCAATTGTAGAGACGGAGCACCATTGAATTTCATCGTAAAATCGCGGAGCGGTGCTTTGGCTCGGTCACTGTGTTTCCGGTCCCTGAGCGGAGCCGAAGGGACATTGTTCTGCGACACCGCTCATTTCGACTACGCTCAATGACCGGTTATCCTTCTGTTGCTGTGCTT
>JAGCQO010000099.1 GCA_017965125.1 Paludibacteraceae bacterium | reverse complement strand
TCCGCTGCGACATGGCTGATATGGTGCCGGTGGAGTTCTGGCACTGGGCCATAGCCGAAGTGAAGAAGAAATACCCAAGAATAATATTAATAGCCGATGTTTATAACCCCGACCAATACAGGAACTACATACACCACGGCGGTTTCGACTACCTCTACGACAACGTGGGGCTCTACGACACACTGCGCGCCGCCACACGACAAGAGACCTCAGCCTCGTCCATAACAGGCTCGTGGCAGGCTGTCGATGACATACAAAGCCACATGCTCAACTTCCTCGAGAACCACGACGAGCAGCGCATAGCCTCGGACTTCTTCGCCGGCGACGGCAGAAACGCCATAGCCGCGCTGGTAGTGTCAGCCACACTGTCGTCTGCTCCGTTCATGGTCTATGCAGGTCAGGAGTTCGGCGAGAGAGGCATGGACAAGGAAGGATTCAGCGGCAGAGACGGTCGAACGACCATCTTCGACTACTGGAAAGTGGACACACTGAGCCGATGGCACAGCAAACAGCTCACTGAGCAAGAGTCGGAGCTCCAGAGCATATACAGGACAGTGCTCAACCTGAGGGCGAAAGAGCCTGCGCTCATGGAAGGCTCGAAGCGATACGACCTGCAGTGGCTGAACTTCGACAACCCCGACTACGACGACCACAGAGTGTACTCATACTTCCGCCAGTCGGCCGACGGCAAGGAGACGCTACTTGTGGCAGTGAACTTCGGGGAGCAAGACGCCGACGTTTCCATAAACATCTCGAGCCACGCAATGGAGTATCTCATGCTCAAAGAAAAAACATACAAATGCAAAGACCTGCTGAGCGGCAAGCAATGGAGCCAAAAACTCTGCGCCGACGAGAAGCTCGCCTTGCAAATCCCTGCCAAAAGCGGAGTAATCGTGAAGATGAAATAAAAAAGCACAAAAGCCTCGCATAGCGAGGCTTTTGTGTTGATATACAATATTATAATACATACATCAAATATTTTTGTTGTGCATTTTATTTAAACTCAATGCGGAATTGACGAAAGTTTACCCTTAAATTTACCAACCAAAAACTGCATGAACCATGAACTTCCTTGAGAAAAAAATACTTAGCGACGGCAAAGTTCTGGAAGGCGACATCCTGAAGATTGACAACTTCCTGAACCATCAGATCGACGTCGGCATAATGCGCCAAATAGCGAGCGAACTGAAAAGCCGCTTCAGCGATGTGCCTGTGAGCAAGATTCTGACCATTGAGGCCAGCGGCATTGCCATTGCCACGATGCTGGGCAGCCTGTACGAAGTGCCGGTGGTTTTCGCCAAGAAGGAAGCGACCGCCAACAGCACGGACGACAAATACGAATCGCACGCCTACTCGTTTACCCACAGGAAAAACGTTAACGTGTATGTGTCTAAGCCATACCTCAGCTCCACGGACAGCGTGCTGATAGTGGACGACGTTCTGGCCAATGGCGAGGCCGTGCATGCACTCATCGACATCGTGCGTCAGGCAGGCGGCAAGGTGGCCGGCATCGGCATTGCAGTGGAGAAAGGTCAGCAGAACGGCGGACGCATCCTTCGCGAAGAAGGCTATCGTCTGGAGTCGGTGACCATCGTTGAGGAAATGGACTGGAAGACGCAGACAATAAGCTTTCGCAAACAATAAGTTTTGAATTGACAATCAGGGAGTTGCTGATATATTTTTCTCTTCATAACGACACCCATTATACCTTATTGAGATTTCCCACAAGAGTTCTGTTGAAAAAAACATGGGTATGTTAAGTCACATAAGACACAAAATCCTCGCATAGCGAGGCTTTTTTGTTGATATATCATTGATTATTCAAGGCAAAAACCATCACTCCTTCACTGCTGCGTCTATGAGCAACGGAATGAGTTTGATGTCCAAGCCGGCTTTCAGCAGTGTGTTTTTATCGGCTTCCATACGGTCCTCGATGAGTCTTCTGACGTTTTTAGCCAATTTCTTAGCCGTCTTCAACGACGACACGACGCCTGCGACATCGTCGGCTGTCCACTTCACATAAGCCTCGATGACATAATCCTCCCACTCCACGACCTTTGAATCCATTATCTTCTGGACATATCTCGCAGCCTGGTCGAACTTGCCCAAACCGAGAGAGGTCATGGCTATCAGCCGCCAGAGCTTGACGTCGCCCGATGTCTCATAATCGAGTCTGAAGAAGATGGCGAGCGCCTCTTCCTCGTCGCCGCACTCCAAGAGGCAGAGCGCCTTCTTGAAGGATATGGCTGGCTTGTTAGGCTGCAGCGCCTCGGCTTTGGCGTAATACTCAGCCGCCAATTTCATCTCCGAGGTTTTTCTGTAACAATAAGCCAATCGCATGATGGTCCACACGTCGTTAGGCTCGATGACTTCTGCCTGTTTGTAGAATCCGATTGCCTCCACCATGTCGCCCACCTTCTGCTTGCAATAGCCTAATTTCTGATAATATTCCAGCGACTGCACTGCGTTCTTCAACGAGTTGAACAGTCCGAAAGCCGTCTCGTAGAATCCTTTTGAGAAGCAGTACTCGCCTATCTCTATCTTGTCGTCATCGTCAAACGCCGCAAGCTCGGCTATCACTCCGTTCTGAAGTGTGAGCGAATAGAGGAACGGCGACTCGAACGCGTCTTTCGACGGGAACAGCCTGTAGAAGCGATACAGGTTTTGTATGTATGAGTTGGACACTCTCTCCGCTTTGCGTGTCTTCGCCAGTATCTCGTCGTCTTTCCTGAGTTCAAGTTCCTGCTTTTTCTCCATAGCGAAGGCGTCGGCGATGGTTTTACGCTGGCTGGCAGGCATCTGCATCAGGCTCAATGAGAACGAGTATCGGTCCGAGTCGCACATGCTGCCAGTGTCCATTATCGCGTCGAAGAACTCCTTCATCACGCTTTCGCTCTCGCCGTTGAAGAGTCCTCTGATGTAGCTCATGTCCGGGTTGTACGGACGGAACCAGTTGACGGCAGTCGAGAAGAAAGGGAATGTCTTTAGCATGGCGAATGTGCTCATGTAAACGTCCGAGCCTTCCATCTGCAAGTCGCTGTATCTCTTCAGTTTGTCGGCCAGTCCGCTTTTCTCGAGTTTCTCTTGCCACACTGGGTTCATTTCCTCGTGGTCGTCGCTTACGAATGAGCGTATGTCCTCCTTTTTCATGTCGTCCGAGAGTTTTCTCATCTCCGGGAGTCTCTCTGCCGTCATCTGCTTGACGAGTTCCTCGGTCTCGTTTGTTCTGGCATACTGCATTATGACTCTTTTCACGGCGGACTTCATGCCCTTGGAGTCGAATGTGGCGGAAAGCCGGTCTCTCCACTCCGGCATGGCGTCGAACCTGTCGGCGTACTTGGCTATGAGCGGCAGCAACCCCACAAGGGCTCGTTCCGAGATTTCCTCCTCGTGTCTTTCGCACAACGAGGTCAGCAGAATGGCTTTCTTCTGGTCGAAGCGCCTCATCAGATATAGCGTCATGGCCGACACCAATAGGCACTTGTCGTCTATGCCTATCAGCTCGTTGTTCATGATACTCTCTATCTCGCCAGCCTCGCCGCCGAAGAGCCAGAAGTAGTTGAACATCCTCATGGAGTTCATCTCGTATCGGTGCGCTTCCTCAAGGCTTTTGCCGCTCTGCATGTTCTTGTCTATGAAATCGGTCAGTCCACGGTTGGCGTTGTGGCTCTCAATCTCGTCGATGACCGACCTTATGTCCCAACTGGTGCTCATGTCGTTGCCGACGTACTGCTTTTGCGTATATACGTAGTCGTGGGACTCCACTGTGTTTTTCGCCTCTTTCAGCGCGTCGGCTATCTGGTAGCATTGGCACTTTATGCTGGCGTAGATTTTCATTCTTCCCGGGTCGGCGATGCCTTTGGACATGTATTCCAGCATCCAGTGGTAGGTCTCTCTGAGCTTCGAGAGTTCGTCTCTGCTTGCCATGTCGTGCATCGAGGCCGCTATGAAGTCGAGCCTGTTGAACGCGGTGAGTATATGACCATGTGAAATCATGTCATATATCTTTGTGAATATCTCGTTTCTCTGCATCATTGGCGCGTCGTTTTATTGTCTAATGAACGAGTTCCCGTCCCAGACGAAGGTTATCTGCCTCGTCTTTATGTACGGCTTGACTTTCTCTGTGTCCTCCTGGCTGAGTTCCTTCTCGGAGTTGAGTATCGCCTTGAGCGTCTTGTGGTCGCCGGCAAACGAGAACTCCACGAGTTGCAGGTCCACGAGCGACGTCACGTAGTCGGTGTTCTTGCCGTCGGCTTTTATCTTGTCGAAGTCCAAGAAGTCGGTCAGCGAGATGGTTGAGAACAACGGAGCCGGCATCAGTCGCCAGTCCAAAGTGAAGACTCCCGTGTGCGACGAGCACGCCGGTGCGCATGCCGTGAAAATCAGGAATATGGCAGCAGGCCTTCCTTCGCGTTCAAGCACTTTGATTTCCACCACTCCGTTCTCCGAGTTCTTTATTCTTATCCAGCTGTTCTGCTGGTCGATGCTGTCGATTCTGCTCTCGCCGCCGAACTTGTTCTTCACTTTCGGCTCCTCGCCTTTCCTCATGCGGTCCACCATCAACACTCTCATCTCCTGCGTCAGGTTCAAGTAAAAGTCGTCTGGCATGGTCACGAACGCTTTTTCCACATTGCTCACAGTCTTGCTTATCTGCTCAAGGCTCAGGCTCTGTGCTGCCACGTTTTGCACGAACGCCAGTCCAAGGAACATCATGATGGCCTTAGACACGATATGTGATTTACTTTGTCTCGTCTTCATTTTCTTCGTCTTTTTTACGTTTCGATTTTCTTTTCTTCGCTTTCTTTTCTTTCTTCTCCTCGGTCGCCACTATCTCTTCTTCGTTAATCTCGCCTTTCTGCTCCGCCAGTTCTATGTCTGTCTTCACTTCCTCGTCGTCGTTTTCCGGAGCCTCATCGCGTCGCTGCATGCTCTCTCTCTGCACTTCCACCGTCGAGTCGTTTCTCTGCAGGCTTCTGCGCTGGCCTGCCGAAATCATGCTGTCGAGTCGCGCCATTCTCTCGCGCTCCTGGACTATCATCAACGAGTCGCGCCTCTGCTCCCTGAGTTTCCTGTCCTTGCCGAAGTATCTGCGCCACAATCCTTTGAACGTGTTGAAGTCCTCGCGGTACATCAGACCGACGCCCTGTGTTGTCTTCGCCGTGCCAGAGATGTTGTAGTAGTAATTGTCGGCGGAGTGTGTGTAGGCCTTGGCTCTGAGCTTTCCGTTTCTTGTCAATTTATACTCTATGTCAACATCGCCTATGAAGTTGTTTCCGTTCTGCTGTCCGTTCACGTAGTCGTTGCGGTAGCCGATGTTTCCGTTTATTATGAGTCTGTTGTTTGGCTGATACATGAGCGCCACCTCGTATTCGCCGCCTTGCGAGAGGTCTTCGCCGTTGCCGAGCACTGCGTTCACACCGACATTGAACTTGTCGCTTATCTGCGAGAGCATGCTGTTCAGCTGTCCTGACACGGTGGACGTAAGCACCGATGCCATCTGGTTGCCGACGTTGGTTGACGACGAGTTCTGTATGTACTCAGGACGATAGAACGCGCCTATGACAAGCAGCGAGAGTATCTCTCGGTTCATCATCTCGTCGGTGTTGACGATGTTTTTCACCTTGCGCTGCAGCTCGTTGTCGGACGGCAGTTCGAGGTCGAACTTTATGTTCGGCTGCATCAGGTTTCCCGTCAGGTTGAGCAGACAGTTGACCGGCACAGTCGTACGGCCGAGTCCTTCGAGGTCGGCTTCGTCGAGGATGTCGAGCAGCGACGCTCCCTGCACCAAGTACAAGGCATCAAGGTTTATGATTCCTTCCCGAGGGTCGCCGCTCCACTTTATGGTTCCGCCGTTTCGCAGCGTGAAGTCACGCCGTATGATGTTCTGCAGTGTGAATATGTAGCTACCCTTCTCCACCTCGTAGTTTCCGAAGAGCTGGAGGTCAGACTTCGAGTCATACTCCATGCGGACGTTGCCGGTTCCTGTCGCCTTGAGCATGTCGCCCTCGGCGCTCGTCAGTATGTTGACCTCAGCGTCCGGAGTGGCCTCCACCGTGAGCGACACTTTCATGCGCGTCTCGGCCTTCTTCGGCTCTATGATGTCGTCGTCCTCATAGACGGAATCTTCCACGGCGTCTCTATCGACGTAAGTTATGAAGTTGTTCTCGGTCACTGTCGAGCCGTTGCCGAGCGACAGGAAGACTTTCGTGTTAGGCTCTGTGCGTGCCTGTATCGTGAAGTTCGCCGCTCCCGGATAGCCGAAGATTCTGACATTTCCCGTCGCATAAGCCTTGCCGTAGAAGTTCTGACCGTCGCTGGCCTTGAGGTCCATAGCCAGCATGTTGCGCGGCAATATCGATATGTTATAGACTATGTTCTTGTAATAGTCGTGAATCACCTCGCCGTTGAGCAGCGCCGAGTGGTTCTCCGCGTCGCGCACGTCGATGTTGTCAAACGCGAACTTGTCCTGGCGTATCTTCACCGTGTCGCTGAAGTGGTAGGCTGTGTTCAGGAAATCGACCTTCAGCTGTCCGTTGTTCACCATTATGTCGCCTTCCATGAGTATCCTCTTGAGCGAGCCGAAGATTCTCAGCTTTCCAGAGGCGTCGCCAGTGACGTCGGACATTATGCCGTCGAGGTATTTCTGTATGAAATCCAATTTGAGCGTCGAGACGTCGGCCAGGAACTCGAGCGAGTCGTTTTTAGGGAAATACTCGCCTTCTATCACCACCGAGGTGTCACGCTTTCCGCTGGCTATGATGTCGGCCAGGAATCCGTCGGAGTCATCCTCGCCGCTGTACTTGTCGGCCGAGCTGTTGAAGACATAGCCCTTGGCATGGAGCCTTCGCGTCTGGCTGTCCCATTCGCTCTTGAGCGACACGTCGCCCCACACCGAGTTGTTGAACGAGAAGGCGTCCGCCGTGGCGTCGATGTTGAGCACCATCGGCCCGAGCAAGCCATAGACACAGGCCTTGCCGTTTATCATCGCATCGAGATCGACGGCATTGACGCCCACAAGGTCCATTATGTAGGCCAGATGCACGCCCTTCAGGTCAACGTCGATGCTGTCCGACATGTTCTTCGACGCCATTCCGTCTATTCGCACATACTGCTTGTCGTGGTCCATCTCAAAGCCCTTGACGTTGAAGCTCTTGAAGTCGGTGTCGATATGGCTGCGGCGCATGTGCCACTGGTCGTCGTTTATGGAGATGAACGTCGGCATGACGTCGATCGACGCGAGCAACGACGACAGCGTGTCGCCACGCATCTCTCTGTGCAAGAGGCCTTCGATGTTCAGCGAGCCGTACGACAGCGACGGGTTGTCCCAGTTCACGTTTATCTGCACGGAGTCATGTGAGGCGTTCGCCATAAGTCCGAGCCCGGTGTGTCCGTTGTACTTCGTCTGCAGCCTCAGCGACGCGATGTCGTACTCGTTGTCGAGCAGTATCAGCGTCGAGTCCACGCTCTTCGTCTTTTTACCGAACTTCAGGACTGGTATCTCCGCCTTGGCGTTGAACTTGCCCGTCTTGTCGCTGAAGTGGCCCGTGACGTAAGCGCCTTTGCCGAGTCGGACGTTGCTGCCCAAGACCTCGGACAGCTTGTTGATGTTTATGTTGTCTATCTTTATGTCAAATTCGTTGCTGCACTTCACGGCGTCGGCCTTCTTCTTTTCCTTGGCAAACAAGACCGGCAGATATTTCTTTCCGGCGTTCTTCATGCTTTGCGCCAGCGTCGTCAGCTGGTAGTCGCCGCTCACCTTCATGCTCATCAGTTCGGACGTCATGACGATGGAGTCGCGCGTCGGCGTAACCACCGAAACAACCTCTATGCCATTAAGCCTCAGCTTCCTTTCTCCGTTGTTCACCGTGAAGTTGTTGACGTAAATGTCGGCTCTGTGGTTATTCGACTTTATGTCGCCACGGAAGTCGAAGCTCATGATGCCCGACAGCGAAAGCTCCTCGTTGCCCTTCACCAAGTTCAGGTTGTGCGGCTGGAGGTTGTTTATGTTCAGACTGAAGGCTCCTGTCTGCAACGACTTGGAGTAGTTGAAGTTGCCGGAGAAGTCTATGTCGGCGTTCTCGTCATCGACGTCTATCTGTCCGTCGAACTCATGGCCTTTCACGTAGCCGTCGATGTGTATGTTCTTGTACTCGTAGGCTTTATAAGTCAGCTTCGCGATGTCGCCCTTCAGCCCGCACGTGAATCCATCCTTCTTTGTCCATGCGCCTGTCGATTTGAACTTGAAGCTTGTCTGCCCCAGCATGCTCTTCTCGCCGAGCAGCTTCGCCAAGTTCAGGTTGTTGGCGCCCATCTCGCCGTTATACTTGACACTCTTGAACTTGTCGTCGGTGTCCAAGTGCATGTCCATGCTCACGAGTCCGATGTCCGAAATCAATTCGCCGTAAGCCACGAGGTCGGTCAAGTAGCCCGACACCGAGCCACGGTACTTCACTTTGCCGAGCCCGTTGAGCTGCTCAGGCATCTTGAACGGCTTGCCGGTCAGTTTGGCTATGAGGTCGGAGAGCATAGGCATCGTCGTGCCGAGCTCCTTTATTCCCACGTATGCGTATGTCTCGTTCAGGTCCTGCAGACCGGCAAAATCGACCGACAGACGCCCCCATACGCCGCCTTCGTTGCAGTCGAAATTGAGGTTGTACAGGTGCATGTTGCCGAACGTGCCTTTGAAGTGGGCCGACAGCTCCACCTTGTCCGACAGCCCGCCCAACCTCGGCAACACGAAACCAAGGTCCTTGAGCCCCACGACCGAATTGTCGAGAGCGAACTCCAGCAACACGTTCTTCCAGTCGAGCGACTCCTTCACCTTCTCATTGCCGTAAGCGTCGCGGACCACCTTCTTCACCCACGTCTCGTCGTAATTGGCGCAAACGCTGTCGAGATGCACCTCCGACGAAGGCATCTTCAGGACGAAGTTCGTGACCTTGGCCTCGGCCGTGTCCGCCACGAGCTTTCCCTTCAGGTCATCGACCTTCAGCCCGCCCTTCTCGACACACGCAAGGCTCCTCACCTCTACGTCCAGAAATCCCTTGCGGTACTCGTTGAGCCGGATGTCGCCGCTTATGCCCCTGAAGTCCAGATGAAAGTAATCCATCTTGCCGTCCTTGCGCGGCTTGCGCTCGTCGTCGTACGTGAAGGACGAGTTTTTCAGCGTCAGGCGGTTCACCTGGTAGCTCATGCGCGACTGCTTTTTCTTCTTGTCGCGTTTGAATACGTCTATGAGGAAACGGAGGTTAAGCTGTCCGTCCTTCTGCTTTTTCAAGTGGAACTGCGCGCCGTCGAGGGCAACGTCGGTGACAAGCAGTCGGCTGTCGGTTATCAGGCACAGCAAGTCGAAGCCTGCTACAGCCTTGTCGGCGTATATCATCGTGTCCTTCCGCTGGTCCTCCACATAAACGCCGTTCAAAGAAACTTTATCAAAAAGTTCTATATCAACAGATTCTATTTGTACCTTTGCATTAAGTTTTTCGCTGAGGTATAAAGCAGCCTTGTGCACGAGGAAATTCTGCACTGTGTTATTCTGAAGCAACAACAGAATAGCGCCCTGCACGAAAAGGAGGATGGCTATTACGGTGATGAATATGTAAACTGCTTTTTTGATACTCTTTGGGTGACTTCAGTATTAACTTACAAAAATAACATTTCTTGCCAATAAATACAGGCGTTTGAATGATAAAAAACATTATATATACATGCTTCCTCTTATTCTTTCTATAGAATCGTCGTGTGACGACACTTCGGCCGCCGTGATGCAGGGCAAACTGCTGCTGTCGAACGTGGTGGCAAGTCAGCAAGTACACAAGCTCTACGGAGGCGTAGTTCCGGAACTGGCGTCGAGAGCGCATTTGCAGAACATCGTCCCTGTGGTGCATCAGGCACTGGCGCAGGCTGGCGTGAAAAAAGAAGACCTGAACGCCGTGGCTTTCACACGCGGTCCGGGGCTGATGGGGTCGCTGCTCGTAGGCACGTCGTTCGCCAAGAGTTTCGCACAGTCGCTGAACCTTCCGCTGATTGATGTCAACCACCTCCAGGCCCACATCTTAGCGAACTTCATCGACGAGAAGGATGCGGAGAACAAACATCCGGAATTTCCGTTCCTATGCCTGCTCGTCAGCGGCGGCAACTCGCAGATAGTGATGGTGCGCAGCCCACGCGACATGGAAATCATAGGACAGACCATAGACGACGCTGCCGGAGAGGCTTTCGACAAATGCGCGAAAGTCATGGGATTCCCTTATCCCGGCGGACCGATTATCGACCGTTTAGCCAAGGTCGGCAACAGCAAGGCTTTTGAGCTTGCCAAACCACAAATCAAAGACCTCGACTACAGTTTCAGCGGACTGAAAACCTCGTTCCTCTACCTGCTCCGCGACAAAATCAAGGAGAACCCGAACTTCATCGAGGAGAATAAGGAAGACCTGTGCGCGTCGCTCCAGCACACCGTTGTGAGCATTCTGATGAAGAAATTCGCCAAGGCCGTGAAGATGCACCCCGAAGTGAAGGACATCGCCATAGCCGGCGGCGTTTCCGCCAACTCCGGACTCAGAAACGAGTTCACCGACTTCGGACAGCGCCACAAGCTGAACGTCTTCATCCCGAAACTCGCTTTCACCATGGACAACGCAGCGATGATAGGCGCAGCAGCATACTACAAATACATGAACAACGAGTTCTGTTCTGTGGACCTCCCGCCGTTTGCGAGAGTGGAAATCTAACGACCATCCATGAGCGAATTAAGGACAAAAATAAAGGCATTCCTCTCCAAGGACAACCCGATAAGAGACATCGTCGTCTTCATCGTCATGCTGCTTGTGGCCAACGCCGTATGGAAATTCTGCTTCCGTGGCGACAACTTCCACAAGGAGATTATGCTTTTCGGCAAATGGGACGTCGAATTCCTTTTCCAGTGGGCGATTGACAGCACCGCCTACTTGTCGAGCTCGTTGCTCAACCTCATCGGCTTCGACTCTATGATTATGCCGGACAACGTGGTGCTTTTCAGCAACGGCCACGGCGCGAAAATCGTGTGGGGATGCACCGCCATCAAGCAGTCGTTCATCTTCGCGGTCATCATCCTTTTCTCGAAAGGCCGCTTGAAGGACAAAGCCATCTTCATCGCCGTCGGGCTGGTTATTATTTACCTCATAAACATTCTAAGAATCAGCACAATATTAGGATTCCTGAAGTACGACCCAAGCACATTTGAGATTCTTCACGGAGTCATTCTTAAATACCTTTTCTACATTTGCATTTTCTTCATGTGGGTTTTCTGGGAGGAAAAATTTGCAGAAAAAAAGGACGATAAAAAATGACACAACGCATCATAACATTCGTAAAGAACTGGACACTGCCTATAGCCATGGTGACCGGCATCGTAATGTACTTTCTCTTAGCCGGTTTCGACACCTTCGAGCCGATAAGGCATCCGGTCCACGTCTTCGTGAACCACTTCTGCCCTATCCTTGTCTTCGTGCAGCTTCTCGTGACGTTCTGCAAAATCGACCCCAAGGACCTCATGCCGTCGAAGTGGCACATCTGGCTCGGACTGTTCCAGCTCGTCTCTTCGGTGATGGTCGCAGCGCTCGTCATTTTCCTTTGCAAAGAGCCTAACGCGTTCAGATACGGACTTGAAGGCATCGTCGTGATGCTCATCTGCCCTACGGCCACAGCAGCCGCCGTCATCACAGGCAAGCTCGGTGGCAACGCAGCCTCGCTGACCACCTACACGCTGATTTCAAACATCATCGCGGCAGTCGTCGTTCCGTTGCTGTTCCCGCTCATGGAGCCATCGGACATCAACTTCATCAGCGCATTCTCCAAGATGCTCGGACACGCCGTTCTGCTCTTGATTGTTCCGTTCATATTAGCCTTTCTGCTCCGAAAATTCGTGCCTAAGGCGCAACAATACATCGCCAGCAAGAAAGACCTCGCCTTCTACCTCTGGGCCATCTGCCTCACATGCATCATAGGCGTGGCGGCCCACGTCTCAGTCACATGCGACGTTCCTGCCTCAAGCCAGATTCTGACAGCCATTGCCATCCTGGTCATCTGCTCGGCGCTCTTCGCCATAGGCAAGAAGTTCGGCAGTCACTTCGGCGACAGAATCAGCTGCGGACAGGCCTTGGGACAGAAGAACACAACCCTCGCCATCTGGATGACATACGCCTATCTGAATCCGCTGGCCATCATCGGTCCGGGCAGCTACATCGTATGGCAAAACATCATAAACAGCTATCAGCTTTACCTTAAACGCAAAAACAAGCTTAGAATAAACTAATCATGAAAAAGACACACCTCACACTTTTCGCGCTGCTCGCGTCCATCAGCCTTTTCGCACAGGACATGACCGACGGCCGAGACCTCATCTTCGACAACGAGAACCTCTACACCGACGAGCAAGAGGCTGAGATAGGAAAGATTCTCGACGAGTACCAAAAGACTTGGGGCGACAGAGAAATCGTCGTCGTCACCACCGACAAGTGCGCGCCGTTCCAGACCTTCGTCGAGTTCGCGCAAGACCTGTGCAACAACTGGCAGCCAGCGAGAGCCGAGGACAGCAACGCCCTGCTGCTCATCATAAGCAAGAAACTCGGCTCGGTGAGAATAGCCACAGGAGAAGGCACAACGTCGCTTATAGAAAACCAGAAATGCCACGGCATAATAAACTTCAACATGATGCCGTACCTCAAGAAAGGACAGTTCTTCGAGGCCACGAAAGTCGGTGTCACTGTGCTGTCTAAGAACTGGAAATAATCGCATTTCAAACGATTGAAGGACGGTCTTATTTCTCATTTTTAACTAACATCAACGCCCAACTCTTTGAAAAAAGACTAAAAAGTGACATCTTTGCGAGTATTTTTCTTCTTTGCGCAAAAAAGAACGGAAAATACTTTTGAACAGTTTGATGAACTAAATTGGATTCTTGAAGACAACAAGCAAAATATTATTAACAGCTGGCTTTCTGCTTTCTTTTCTTTGTGTTAATGCACAAAACAACACGAATTCACCTTACACAAGATTCGGTTTGGGAGAATTAGCCGACTACGGCTCCGGCAGAAGCAAAGCCATGGGTGGAACTTCATTCGGAATACGCAACAACAGAGGTGTCAACGCAGCCAACCCGGCTTCATACACATGCATCGACTCGCTTTCGTTCATATTCGAGTTCGGAGCCATGGGCAAAGAGTCCATCTTCACTGACTCTAACAACAAGAGAGACAACAGCTTCAACGCGAACATCGAGTTCCTGACTCTGAGATTCCCTATCGGCAGATGGTTCGCCGCATCGGTCGGCATCACACCGTATTCTTATGTCGGATACTCTTTCCCTACAAACGGACAAGTGATAACAGAAGGCACTTCGGGCGCAGACACCATCTCTTACCAGCGCAACTACAAAGGCACTGGCGGACTAAACGAAATCTACGGAGGTTTGGCGGCGAAAATCGGCAAGCACGTGTCGCTCGGTATCAACGCCTACTACCTGTTCGGAACTATCCAGAACACTCGTCAGGTGACTTTCGACGCGACTTACGGCTCGTTCTACTCCACACTCCAGGACTCAAAACTGAAAATCAGCGACTTCAACATAAGATACGGTTTGCAATACTACACACCTATCAAGCAAAAGCACTTCCTGACTGTCGGCGCAATATTCGAGATGAAGAACCGACTCGGCGGAAAGTACTCGGTCGAGACATCGACTGTTGACACAATCTCTGAAAAGAACGGCAGCAAGTTCGATACGCCAATGACAATCGGTGGTGGTGTGAGCTACTCATACACAAACAAACTGACCGTCGGCGCTGACGTCCTCTACCAAGGATGGTCGGACGCAAAATACTTCGGAGTGAGCGACACGCTGACCGACAGAATGAAGTTCTCTATCGGTACAGAATACACTCCTGACCCATTCGCAAAAAACTATTTCAAAAGAATCTCATACAGGCTCGGAGCCAACATTTCAACCGGCTATCTTGACATAAAAGGTAGCAACATCGCCAACTATGGCATAACTTTTGGATTTGGACTTCCAGCCAGAGGCGGACGCTCTGCCATAAACATAGGTGTTGAATACGGAAGACTCGGCAACAACAGCTATGGACAGATAAGAGAAGACTACTTCAAATTCTCGCTGTCGGCATCGTTCAACGAATTCTGGTTCTTTAAACGTAGATTTGAATAACAAACAAAAAATACAACAATATGAAAAACTACAAAGCAATATTATTAGCTGCAATGGCAACAGCAAGCGGTATGGTTTTCGCGCAGGATAACCTTGCGACACACCCTGACGAAGTTGCCGACAAGTGCAAAGAGAACAACTCTGTTTTCTATCAGTTCGCTAAAACCGAGAACTACGCCGACGCATACCAGCCATGGTACGAGCTCTACACAGCTTGTCCAGACTACTCAAAGAACATCTACAAGTACGGCGTGAACATACTCAACTGGAAGATAAAGAACGAGACCGACGCTGCAAAGCAGGCTGAACTCGTGGACATGCTCATGAAGGTTTATGACGACCGTATCAAGTTCTACGGCAACGACGTTGTAATGCCAACAGAAAGAATCCTCGCTTACAAGGCTATGGATTACATCAACGCCCCTACTCCAAAGGATCCACTGAAAAAGAACGCATACGAGTGGCTCAGCGAGTCGCTGTCTAAGCTCGGCAAAGAGGCTGACCCAAGCTTCGCTCAGTACTACATCTGGATCGCATGCAACATGTACCGCCAGGACAACAGCCGCGTCACTTCGCTCATCGACGACTACAACAAGGCTAACGACATCCTCGTGGCTCAGATCTCAGCTTCTGGCGACTACACAGAGTCAGCAAAGGCAGTGAAGGCCAATAACGACCAGATGGTGGCTTCGACTGGCGCACTCAGCGGCGAGACCCTCGACAAGATCTACGGTCCTCAGATTGACTCCAAGAAGGACGACATCGACTACCTCGCTAACACACTCAAGCTTTATGAGTCTGTGAACGCAACCGAGTCTGAGGTTTACTTCAAGGCTTCTGAATACGCTCACATGATCAAGCCAACTGAGGTTTCGGCAGCAGGATGTGCTAACATGTACCTCAAGAAGAAGGAGTACTCAAAGGCAGTGACATTCTTCGAGGACGCTGTGAAGTACGCTACAGACAACGACAAGAAGGCAAAGTATGAATATGCGATTGCGACAATCTACGCAAGCCACATCAAGAATCCTTCTTCTGCAAGAGAGCACGCAAGAGCATCTCTCCGCTACAATCCTAACCAGGGTGCTCCATACATCTTGATTGGCAATTTGTACGCCAGCGCACACATCTACAGCGACCCTGTGCTCGCAAAAACAGTTTTCTGGGTTGCTGTTGACAAGTACAACAAGGCTCGTCAGGTTGACCCAAGCTGCGCAGCCGAGGCTAACAGACTGATCTCAAGATACAGCCAGTACTTCCCAGCTGACAATGACATCTTCATGCACCCAGACTTGAACAAGGGCGCGTCATTCACAGTAGGTGGATGGATTGGTGAAAGCACAATCTGCCGTTAATCCGACTGCTGCGTCTAATGATAAGATTCAGAAATACATACATAGAAGCAACCGCTATTTTCTTGGCGGTTGCTTTTATGCTTTTTCTCAACTCTTGCAGCAACGACGACTCACAATTCTCCGAGGCTAAAGGCAAAAGAGCCAACCAGCCCATACTCAACGCCGACAGTGTGACCACTCTCATTTCCGACTCCGGAGTAACCCGATTCAGAATCTCCACAAAGAAATGGCTTGTGTTCGACAAGGCGAAAGAGCCGTACTGGTTTTTCCCACAAGGCATCAGATTCGAGAAGTTCGACAGCACTTACCATGTCGATGCCAACATGTGGGCCGACACCGCCATATACTACACTCCGCGCGACTTGTGGGAGTTCAAAGGCAACGTCACAGCGACCAACCTCGACGGCGACAAGTTCAAGACACAGCAACTATTCTGGGACAATCCTGGTCAGAAATTCTATTCCAACAAGCACATAAGAATAGAGCAAAAAGACAAAATCCTTGAAGGAATCGGCTTTGTGTCAAACAACCGAATGACCCAGTACGAAATCTCAAAACCTACCGGCATATTCCCTGTTGAATAAAAGATGGAAATTCACACTATTGTCTTAATAATCATCACATTGCTGCTATCGGGATTCTTCTCTGGTATGGAGATAGCTTTCGTCTCGGCAGACAGGCTGAAGTTCGAGATAGACAAGCAGAAAAAGACAATAACAACAACCATTATCTCATTCCTTTTCAAGAATCCGCAGCAGTTCATCTCCACCATTTTAGTCGGCAACAACATCGCCATAGTTATATACGGTATCGAGATGGCGCTCGTTCTGGAGGAGCCGCTTGCCGCGATAAGCGACAACAAGGTCGTGCTGACACTGCTTCAGACTGTGATTTCGACCGCCATCGTACTTTTCACAGGCGAGTTCCTGCCTAAAACGATATTCAGGATAAATCCGAATTTGTGGCTGAGCATTTTCTCAATCCCGATCTGGATTTTCTACATCGTGCTTTATCCTATCTCAAAGTTCACGACATTCATTTCCATGCTGCTGCTCAAGGCTTTCGGCATGAAAAAGAACGAGCAGCGCTCAAAGACATTCTCGCGCGCCGACCTCAACTACTGGTTCCAGGAGAACATGGACCACGTCGAGGAGGATGTTGACTCTGAGGTGATATACTTCAAGAACGCGCTTGACTTCAGCAACGTCAAGATAAAGGACTGCATGATTCCTCGCAACGAAATGGTGGCGCTGGAAGACACGACGACACTGGAGGAGTTGAAGAACAAGTTCATCGAGTCGGGGCTGTCGAAAATCATCATTTACCACGACAATATCGACAACATCCTCGGATACATACACACATCCGAGATATTCAAGAACGCACAGGAATGGCGCAAGCACATAATCCCGATACCAATCGTGCCTGAGACCATGTCGGCCAACCACCTGATGGGGCGACTCATCAAGGAGAAGAGGAGCATGGCCGTCGTTGTGGACGAGTTCGGCGGAACAGCCGGCATCGTGACGCGAGAGGACATCGTCGAGGAAATCGTGGGCGAGATAGAGGACGAGCATGACAACAAGCACCTCGTCGGCAAAATGATAAATCCGAATGAATTCATCTTCTCCGGCAGAATGGAGATTGACAGCATAAACCAGCAGTTCTCGCTCGACATACCAGAAAGCGACGACTACGTGACAATCGCGGGCTACATACTGAACAAAATCCAGAATTTCCCAATGGTCAACGACGAGATTATAATCGACCATTTCAAGATCAAGATCCTGAAAATGACAAGCAATAAAATTGAACTTGTTGACCTTAAAAAGATTGACGACAAAGATTAGAAAAGCGAAAAAAATATAGTATCTTCGCACGTCGCAAAAGAATATAAATAAAAACTAAATAAAATTATGGCAACACTTGAAAGAATTCGTAGCAAAGGTGTTTTTCTATTGATTATCATCGGTCTGGCCCTTTTGGCATTCATCATCGGTGATTTCTTAAATAACAGTTCAAGCATTCTTAACAAGGACAGAGAAAACGTGGGTGAAATTAACGGTGAGGCCGTTAAGATTCAGGATTACCAGTCTCTCATCGAGCAACTAACTGAGGTTTACAAGATTGAGGTAGGTTCGGAGATAAACGAGAGCACGAACTACAACATCAGAGAGACCGTATGGCAGAACCTCGTGAAGTCAACACTCATACAGAACGAGGCTGAGAAAATCGGCATCGCTGTTAACGACGACGAGCTCAAAGAGGCAACTGTGGGCAACAACCCAGACCCAATCATAACTCAAAGACGTATCTTCGCCGACCCAGCGACAGGACAATTCGACCACAACCGTCTGATCGGCATACTCAACCGGCTCAACCAGAAGCCTTCGACTCCAGAGGAAATGGAGAACTACAAGACTCTCTCTAACTACTGGAACTACTTCGAGAAGGAGGTTTACAACTCAAGACTTGAGAGAAAGTACCTGACTCTCCTTTCTAAAGGTGTGAACGCAAACAAGCTCGAGGCTAAGATGGAATTCGAGTCAAAGAAGAACACAAACGACGCGCTTTACATCTACAAGCCATATTCTTCAATCTCAGATGACAAGGTTAGCGTAAGCGACGCCGACATCCAGAAGAAATATGACGAGGTAAAGGCAGCGTTGAAAATCAACGAGGAGTTGAGAAGCCTCGAGTTCGTAGTGTTCGCCAACGAGCCTTCTGCCGACGACGACAAGAAAGCAGCAGAGTTCATCAACAAGCTCGTTCCTGAGTTCACTACAACAACAGAAATCGCAGAGTTCACAAACATGAACGGCGGCAAGGTCAACAACGTGGCTCTTTCTGCCAACATGCTCGACCCTAACTTCAGAGAGTTCGCATTCTCAGGAAAGAACGGCGAGGTTTCTGGACCTAAGCTCTACGGTTCATCATACAAGATGGCAAGAATCATCGACAACACGATTTCTTCACCAGACTCAATCAGAATCAAGCATATCGTCATAGCCGAGAACGACTCTGTAGCAACAAAGACACTTGCAGACAGCGTATTGAACGCGTTGAACGGCGGAGCAGACTTCGCTGCACTCGCAAAGAAATACTCTAAGATGCAGCAGACAGCACAGAACGGCGGCGACGCGGGATGGATACTCACAGCACAGATCGACAACGACAAGTTGTTGAGCGCTTTGAACTCACACCCTAACAACGTGAACTTCCAGTTCAAGGAGGAGTCAAACGCAATACAGATTATCCAAATCACAGACAGAACAAAGGCTGTAAGAAAGGCAAAGCTCGCGATTATCGAGTCTGAGGTCGCTCCAAGCAAGGAGACAACAGCCAAGAACTTCAACCTCGCAAAGGGCTTCGCCGGTTCAAGCAAAGACGTAGCCGCATTCGAGGCTAACGCGAAGAAGAACGGATACAACATCTACCCTTACACAACATTGACAGCCAACCTGCCTAACCTGCAGAACCTCGAGAACTCAAGATCAATCATCCAATGGGCATTCAACGAGAACACAGAGAAGGGCGCTGTTTCTGACGTGTACGAGTGTGGCAACTACTTCATCGTAGCATCACTGAAGGACATCGAGCCTAAGGGATACAGAACATTGGCTAACGACGAGGTGAAAGACCAGATCAAGTACCTCGTGCTCCGCGACAAGAAGGCTGAGATCCTGACAAAGGAACTTGACGGTGCAAAAGACCTCAACGCACTCGCAGCTAAGTTACAGCTGAGCGTTGACTCTGCAAACCAGATCAACTTCGCTTCTACTTCAATCGCAAAGGTTGGTTTCGAGCCATCAGTCATAGCTGCTATCGCACTTGGCAAGCAGGGACAGGTTTCTAAGCCAATCAAGGGCAACCAGGGTGTTTACGTAGTGAACGTGACAAAGCAGGTTCCTTCTACAAACAAGTTAGACGAGA
Source organism: Paludibacteraceae bacterium (assembly GCA_017965125.1). GTDB lineage: Bacteria > Bacteroidota > Bacteroidia > Bacteroidales > Paludibacteraceae > UBA4363. The sequence goes on along the minus strand of JAGCQO010000099.1, from coordinate 4,250 downwards.
AGGCTGAGCTGCAGGCTATCACAACAAGACAGCTTTACTCAGTTTATCGTTCAGTAGATGCGCTTATAGACAACAACGAAATAGTTGACAATAGAAAGAACTTCTATTAATACATAATCTTTCCTTAATGGCGGAAAAATTATTAGGAAAAACTCTTGAAGAATTGAAGACCCTTGTCAGTGACTTGGGTCTTCCTTCTTTTTCTGCAAAACAAATCGCAGACTGGCTTTACAAAAAACGAGTCACCGACATCGACTCCATGACCAACATCTCACAGAAAAACCGTGAGCTGCTGAAAAGCAAATATGAGATAGGTCTCCATGAGCCAATAAAAGAGGCAATATCAAAGGACGGCACAAAGAAATATCTTTTCAGGACCGACAACGGACTTATCGAATCGGTTTACATACCAGAGGAAGACAGAGCGACGCTGTGCGTTTCGTGTCAAGTGGGATGCAAGATGAACTGCTCGTTCTGCTCCACCGGCAAGATGGGTTTCCACGGACACTTAGACTCGGCCGACATTATAAACCAGGTGCTGTCGATCCCCGACTCGAGCAAACTGACGAACATAGTCTATATGGGCATGGGCGAGCCGATGGACAACCTCACTAACGTCCTCAAGTCCATCGACATACTGACAAAGGAATACGGACTGGCATGGTCGCCAAAGAGAATCACCGTCTCGACCGTCGGAATAATCCCAGCCATGAGGATTTTCCTGAAGGAATCGCAATGCCACATCGCCGTGTCGCTGCACAACCCGATAAGCACCGAGCGTGCCGCCATAATGCCGACAGAAAAGGCATACCCGATAAACGACATCGTGGCCGAGCTGCGCAAATACGACTTCTCGCACCAAAGAAGAGTCTCGTTCGAATACACACTCATACAGAACGTGAACAACACAATGCGCCATGCCGCAGCATTAGTGCGACTGCTGAAGGGATTCGAGTGCCGGGTGAACATCATACGCTACCACCAGTCAGCCAACACTGAGCTCAAACGCGCCGACAACGACAGCGCCATCGTCTTCCGCGACTATCTGAACGACAACGGTATAACAGCCACAATAAGAAAATCCAGAGGCGAGGACATCGACGCAGCTTGCGGACTTCTTTCTACAAAAGAAAGCGAGCAGCTATAAACATGAAGAAACACATGTATTTTTTCGTACATTTGGAGAATTAATCCCCGACGAAAATGAAAACACGCATATTCACAATAATCGCAGCCATCTCACTCATCCTGCTTTCGGGATGCGAGAAAGGCCGCTTTCTTTCTTCGATAAACGGCGCGCCGTACGAGCTGTTGGTCGTGGCCGACAAAAGCATGTGGAACACGACATGCGGCAAGGAACTGTTCGGACTGCTGGAGAAAGACATGCCGTCGATGCCGCAGAAAGAGCCGTACTTCTCGACTTCCAAGTGCGACCCTTCCGACTTCAACTCCATGCTGAAGCCTACAAGAAACATACTCATCGTTGACATAAACGCGAAGAAATACAAGCGCACCGCCATAGCTTTCTCACAGAACAAATGGGCAAAGCCGCAGTCTGTGGCGAAAATCGTGGCACCGACGGCCGACTCGTTGCAAAGCCTGATAGAAAGAAGAGGTCAGGAGATACTGAACTACTTCGTGCAAGCCGAGCTCAACCGCGAGAAGGACTTCATATACAAACAGAGCAACGCACAGCTCGAGAACATGGTTTACGAGCAGTTCAACATACAAATAAAGGTGCCAACGGAAATAACAAAGTACAAGAAAGACGCATCGATAAACGCCCTTTGGCTGTCGAGCGGCGCCACTGAGGCCAGAACCGACCTGATCATCTACTCGTACCCATACACCGACAAGGCGCAACTGACACTCGACTCACTGATGGCAAGACGCGACTCTGTCTGCCGCAAGCTGATACCTGGACCAGTGGACGGCTCATACATGGGCACCGAGACAAAGTACGACTTCCCTATCAAAAAAGACATAAACAAAAACGGAAAATACTGCGCACAGATAACCGGACTCTGGAGAGTCTATGGCAAAAGCATGATGGGCGGTCCTTACATCTCGCACACAAGCATCGACCAGCTGCACCAGCGCATCGTGACAGTAGAGGGATTCGTTTACGCGCCACAAAAGAACAAGCGCAACCTCATAAGAAGAATGGAAGCTGTGCTGCAGACAGTGAAAATGCCAGAATACGCAGACGACATCACCGTCACAGCCAACAAATAAGAATAAACACAGAACAACAATAAAAAAAATTATGGACAAACTACCTATCATAGGAATATCGCAAGGAGACGTCAACGGCATCGGACTGGAAATGATACTCAAAACACTGTCCGACCCGATGATACTGGACATCTGCACACCTGTAATCTACGGCTCACCTAAGGCTGCCGCATTCTACAGAAAAAACCTTGAACTGCAGAACCTCAACCTCAACCAGATCTCCGACGCAGCCGACGCTTCAGCTAAAAAGATAAACATCATAAACACATCCGACGAAGACCTGAAAGTGGACATCGCAAGAGCTACGCCAGAGGCATGCAAAGCCGCTCTGTCTGCGTTCCAGACCATGGTCGATGACGCGAAAAACAACAAAATAGACGCAATGGTCACTGCACCTATCAACCGTGAGGCCTACGCAGAAAACGAACTGCCTTTCAAAGGACACAGCATCTACCTGCAGGAAAGCACCGGAGGCGAAGCGCTCCCACTGCTCGTCAACGAAATAATGAAAGTGGCTACAGCAACGGGACACATAGCACTGTCGGAAGTGTCTAAGACCCTGTCGCAGGAACTGATTATAAAGAAAGCGAAACAGATAAACGAGACACTGCGCCGCGACTTCACAATCGCAAAGCCACGCATCGCCATACTCGCGCTCAACCCTACGATACAGGACGAAGAGGAGAACATCATACGCCCAGCAGTGAAGCGCCTGAACGACGAGGGACTGCTCTGCTTCGGCCCGCACATCGCAAGCCTGATGTTCCGCTCGAAGGAATTCACACGCTACGACGCCATCCTCGCCATGTATCACGACCAGGGACAGATAGCGTTCAACGCCATATCGATGGACGCTGGAGTGAACTACACATCCAACCTGCCTGTCATAAGAACAGCGCCAATACGCGGAATAGAATACGAAATCGCAGGCAAGAACGAAGCCTCTGAAGAATCGTTCAGAAACGCCATCTACCTCGCGGTTGACATAATAAAAAACAGAAGAAACTACGACGAGGCGAACAAAAAGCCTCTTCAGTAAAGGCACAGAACAAGGGCGAGGACACAATCCTCGCCTTTTTTTCATCATCATTATTGGTAATACAGACTTCCCAAAATCCCCATTTTTTAGGATTGCCGCAATCGTCAGCCGACGGTAACTTTGCAAGTGAAAATTTTAAGGGAACAAGCGGAATTTTTTGATTGGTTTAATTCCTTTGGACATTTCCCCTTTTAGCAGAACGCATTTTTGCCATTTGCGTTTCCTGTTTAAAGAAGTTGATTGGTTTTATTCGTTAAGGAGAGAGCCTCCTTCACCAACACGAGGAGGCTTCCTTTTCCTTAACACCTAAGAAAAGAAGAAATGGAAGTTCTTGCACATCACATATACGAATACAACAAGGGACTGCGCAACCTCGTGCTGCACACCATGAACGCCTCAAACAGAGAAAAGGCGGAGTGCAAACTGAGAAGCAACCACATAAAATACTACATCCAGGTGGTCAACGCGAAGAAAATAAACGTCTTCTTCGGAGCGGACGAGTGTGTGGAAGTGATAAAGCGCATCGTCGCCGACAAAAGCCTCAACGAACTGACTCCAGCAGAGGACTTCATACTCGGCACACTGCTCGGCTACGACAAGAAACAGCAATGCACCCGACTGCTCAAAAAACTCCAGAACGAGGAGCTTCCGAAAATGAGGATTGCGTAAAGCAGAAGTCACATCGTTACAAACCCCCGACCTATAAAAAACGACAAAGCCGCTGTACCCCACAAAGTGCAGCGGTTTTATTTTCTCAAAAAATCCCCCACCTCACGGCGACCGGACTCACACTCGTGTCTATGCTATTCCGCCCCTTGGGGGTTATGCTCATTTGTGGTCCAGAAAGGACGATATATTATAGGCAGGGGTGTAAACCACTGATGAGATTGCCGCAATAAAAGTCATGGGTGTTTCGTTGTATATTAGTTGCCGTGAAAAGTAGACTTGGTTTTGTTTATAATTTTTAGAATTTATA
>JAGCQO010000098.1 GCA_017965125.1 Paludibacteraceae bacterium | reverse complement strand
TCGTCCTCGCAGTTGTTGTCGAATCCCGACGGCGTGCCGTTGTATCCGTCCGAGATTATCATCTTGTCCTTAACGAGCAGTGCTCCGACCTGGCGTCTCTTGCAGTACGAGTTTTCTGCCCAGATAGTCGCCATGCGCATGTAGCGGGTGTCGAGGTTCCTTTGCTTCAGTTCTTTGTTTGTCTTGTCGTCCATAGGGCGAGTTCTTTTTTATTTAATGTTCAGTAATTCCTTTGAGAATCCTATAATGTCCACACCGTCGAAGTTGCCGGATGTCATCATCAGCAGTGTCTTGTCGTGGAAGTCGATTTGGCGCAGAGTCTTCTGCAATTCGGCTGAGTCGCAGAACACGGTCAGGTTGTCGCCGCCGAACGCCTTGCGCACATCGTCCACGCTGAACGCCTCCAGCCTCTTGTGCTTTATGACTTCAGGGTTGAAATAGACGAAAGCCGTGTCAGCCTCCGCCATTGCGTTCTCATACTGCGGCAGGAACGACTTTGTCAGGCTGCTGAATGTGTGCAGCTCCATGCATGCGACGAGCTGTCGGTCTGGGAACTGGCTCTTCACGGCGTGCACAGTGGCCTTGAGCTTCGAAGGCGAATGGGCGAAGTCCTTGAAAGCGACGGCATTGTCGCTCTCGGCTATCTTCTGCAGACGGTTGGCCGCGCCCTTGAACTTGCTTATCGAGCGGAAGAAATCCTCCGTCGAGATGCCGAGCTGCAGGCAGACCTTGTATGCGCCCATGATGTTCTGCAGGTTGTGGTCGCCGAAGACGTTGATTGCTGTCGTCACGCCGTCCGCGCTTATTGTCGTCACGCCGTTCGCCACCGTGTGCTGAGGCGTGTCGTATGATATAGCCTCGACGTCGGCTCTCGCCTCCTTGGCTAACGCCTGCAGATTCTCGTCTTGTGCGAAGTATATGAATTTGCCGTCGGGCTCTATCGATGCCACGAACTTGCGGAATGTGTCAACGTAAAGAGGGAACGTAGGGAACACGTTCACATGGTCCCATGCGATGCCCGTGAGCAGTGCGATGTGCGGATGGTAAAGCAGGAACTTGGAACGCAGGTCGATAGGCGAAGTCAGGTACTCGTCGCCCTCGAACACAGCCACTTCGGCGTCGTTGCTCAGCGAGACCATGTTCTTGAAGCCCTCGATTTGCGCGCCCACCATGTAGTCGGCCTTGATGCCAGCCTCCTTGAGCACAAAGAGAATCATGGATGTGGTCGTGGTCTTGCCGTGGCTTCCGCCTATCACGACGCGCTTCTTGTCCTTGGTCTGCTCGTAGAGGTACTCGGGGAATGAATAAACCTTCAGTCCGAGTTCCTTCGCCTTTATCAGCTCGGGGTTGTCCTCTCTCGCGTGCATGCCGAGGATTACGGCGTCGAGGTCTGGCGTGATTCTCTCAGGGAACCATCCCGCCTTCTCCGGCAGCAGTCCAGCCGCCTCAAGTCTTGATTTCGATGGGTCGAAGAACTCGTCGTCCGAACCCGTTATCTGGTAACCGTCTTTGTCGTGGAGCGCGAGAGCGAGGTTGTGCATCGCCGCGCCGCCTATGGCTATAAAGTGAACCTTCTTCATAAAAACTATTTATCAATATTGCAAAGATAATGGTTAATGTAATGAATTGATACATTAATAATGTGCATGTGACAGATTTTATATTTCCTTTATAAATCCTATATTTGTAGATGTATATGGGAGAATTGCTGAATTCATTTAAAGAGATGTTTACATTGCCAGTTCACAATCAGATACTGGTGTTCTCTATATTGCTTATTCTTATCCTTTTATCTTCGGTCGTGCTTAAAAGACTGAGGATTCCCGGCATCATAATTCTCATATTCTTCGGACTTGTCTTCGGGCCTCACGGCATCGGGCTCATCGAGCAAAACCAGGCGATAGACCTTTTTTCCACGATCGGCCTGTTATATATAATGTTCATCGTGGGTCTCGACCTCGACCTGAACGACTTCAGGATACACCGCTACAAGAGCATCATCTACGGCATACTGACGTTCGCCATCCCTATGCTGGTCGGATTCTTCGTCTCTAAGTACGCTTTGTGCATGAGCAACGAGGGAAGCATGCTTGTGGCCTGCGTTTTCGCGACCCACACGCTCATCTCCTACCCGATCGCGAGCAAGATGGAGGTGGTCAAGGACGTGTCGGTGGCTGTCACTGTGGGCGACACGATAATAACCGACACGGCCGCGCTCATCCTCCTGGCGCTGCTGCTGGGCCACAGCTCGGGCCACGCCGGATGGGAGTTCGCTCTGCGCATGGTGCTGTCGGGCACCGTCCTGTTTCTGATTATCTTCAAGCTTTTCCCATGGGTGCTGAAGTTCTTCTTCAAGCGCTTCGAGAATGAGAAAGGCGCGCACTTCATACTCGTGCTGTCCATCATGTTCATGTCGTCGTTCCTGGCGCAGCTGGGCGGTTTCGAGCCTATCATCGGAGCGTTCCTGGCCGGACTTGCGGTCAACAAAATGATACCGAGCACATCGGCGCTCATGAACAGAATCGCCTTCATCGGCAACACGCTGTTCATCCCGTTCTTCATCGTGAACGTGGGTCTTATGATGGACTTCAGGAGCGTCATAGGCGACTGGTGGGTTGTGCTCATCTCCATCGTGCTGACCATCGCGGCGCTTTTCAGCAAATGGGGCGCGGCGTTCATCACCCAGAAGGTGTTCAAGATGAGCCGTGTGCAGAGACAGCTGATGTTCGGGCTTAGCGGCAGCCACGCAGCCATCACCATCGCCGTCATCCTCGTCGGAGTGAGGGCGGGCATGATTTCGGAGGATGTGCTTAACGCCGCCGTGGTGCTCATCCTGCTGACGTGCAGCGTGTCGGCTCTGCTGACCGAACGCGCCTCGAGAGAGCTGGCGCTGCAGATGAACCGCAGCTTCGAGAGCAGCGACAACGCGAACGAGGAGTCCGAAGCGCCAAACAAGTACATGCCGTCGGTCGAGAATATCCTGGTGACAATATCACTGGAAGTCGTCTTTGAGCGACTCATCGACTTCGCGCTCCTGATAAGGGACAAGAAATCGACAAGGCCTTTGCTCGTGGGCACAGTGCTGCTCAACGACGAGGGCGCTGAGAACAAGGTGCGCGCGACGAGGGAAAGCCTCAAGAAATACGTGAAAGAGGCGTCGGCAGTGGAGATTCCGCTCAATGTCATGACGACGCTGGACTACAACATGAGCAGCGGCATCGTCCGTCTGACGAAGGAAGCCATGGCGGACACGATTGTCATGGGATGGCCACGAAAGATGGGCTTCCTCGACAAGCTGCTTGGCGCGAACGCCGGCGGTGTGGTGGGCAACACGAACAAGACCGTGTTCATGTGCAGAATCACAAGGCAGCTGATACTCAACAAGCGCATCGTGCTGATAGTGCCGCCGTACGCCGAGTACGAGGCCGGCTTCGCCATCTGGTTCGAGAAGGTGCTGAAGCTTTCGAGAGAGCTGACGCTGCCTATCCTGCTGCTTAGCAACGAACAGACGTTCAGCGCCATAAAGAAGGCGTACTCCAGAAGAATGCCGAAATTCACATACAACAACTACGAGAAGTGGGACAGCTTCCTCACGCTCAAGAGGGTCATAAACGAGACCGACCTTGTGATCGTCGTTTCGGCAAGACCAGGCTCGGCGTCATACATGGAGGAGCTGGAGCAAGTGCCTATCGAGCTGGAGATTCGCTTCGTGAAGAACGACAAGGTGGTCATCTACCCTCAGCACGGCGCGCAGAACAAGATTCAGGGCCTCGACGCAGTGCCTACGCTCCAGCTGAGGAACATCGGCCGCGGACTCAGCGGCATGTTCAAGAACGACAGCCAGAAGCAAGAGGCTGCGGAGTAAACCATAAACCCAAAACGAGAAACACACGAGTGTCGGCGGTGTCAATATTGTCATACGTCGGAGGGGCGTTTATGTCATGTTGTCACAAAAATCGAGATGGCACTTATTTTGATAAAACACAGGCGGAAATCAATAAACACAAACATAAAAACAATGAAAGGAACGATTGGAGTAACGACAGACAACATTTTCCCTGTCATCAAAAAATTTCTTTACAGCGACCACGAGATTTTTCTGCGTGAGATAGTGAGCAACGCTGTTGACGCGACACAGAAGCTGAAGACGCTTTCGTCGGTAGGCGAATACAAGGGCGAGCTCGGCGAACTGAAGGTGAAAGTGAACGTGGACAAGGAGGCTGGCACGCTGACCATAAGCGACCGCGGAATAGGCATGACCAACGAGGACATCGACAAGTACATCAACCAGATAGCCTTCTCCGGCGCGACTGAGTTCCTCGAGAAATACAAGAACGACGCAAACGCCATAATCGGACACTTCGGACTCGGATTCTACTCTGCGTTCATGGTGGCTAAGCAGGTGGACATCGTGACCAAGTCATACAAAGACGACGCAAAGGCCGTGAAATGGTCATGCGACGGAACGCCTAACTACACCATCGAGGAGATAGACAAAGCCGACCGAGGCACCGACATCGTGCTGCACATCGACGACGAGAACAAGGACTTCCTCGAGGAGTCGAAAATCAGCTTCCTGCTGAACAAGTACTGCAAGTTCCTGCCTGTGGAGATTGTCTTCGGCAAGAAAAAGGACTGGAAGGACGGCAAGCAAGTGGACACCGACGAGGACAACGTGGTGAACGACGTGAACCCAGCATGGGTGCGCAAGCCAGCCGACCTCAAGGACGAGGACTACGACAAGTTCTACAGAGAGCTGTACCCTATGGCGGAGAACCCGCTGTTCCACATACACCTGAACGTGGACTTCCCTTTCCACCTGACCGGAATCCTGTATTTCCCAAAGATAAAGTCAAACATGGACCTGCAGAGGAACAAAATCCAGCTGTACTGCAACCAGGTCTTCGTGACCGACAGCGTGGAAGGCATCGTGCCTGAGTTCCTCACACTGCTGCACGGCGTCATCGACTCTCCGGACATCCCGCTGAATGTCAGCCGTAGCTACTTGCAGGCCGACGGCAACGTGAAGAAAATCTCAAGCCACATAACAAAGAAAGTGGCAGACAGCCTGGAAGAACTTTTCAAGAAAGACCGCAAGGCGTTCGAAGAGAAGTGGGACAACATGCGCCTGTTCATCGTTTACGGTATGCTCAGCGAGGAGAAGTTCTACGACAGAGCAGCCAAGTTCAACCTCTTCAAGAACACCGAGGGCAAATACTTCACATTCGACGAATACAAGGAGAAAGTCAAGGACGCGCAGACCGACAAGGACGGCAACCTGATTTTCCTTTACACAAACAACGAGAACGAGCAGCACTCATACGTGCAGGCGGCCAAGGACAAGGGATACGACGTGCTCGTGCTCGACGGACAGCTTGACACACACCTCGTGAACGCCGTGGAGCAGAAGAACGAGAAGTGCCGATTCACAAGAGTTGACGCCGACGTCGTAGAAAGACTCATAGCCAAGGAGGACCTCGACAAGAACATACTGACAAAGAACCAGCAGGAGGCGCTGACATCAGTCTTCCAGTCGCAGCTGCCTAAGATCGACAAGACGAACTTCATCGTCGATTTCGAGAACTTGGGCAAGGACCAGCAGCCTGTTGTCATCACTCAGGCCGAGTTCATGCGCCGAATGAAGGACATGGCGGCAGTCAACGGCGGCATGATGGGATTCTACGGCGAGATGCCGGACAGCTACAGCCTCGTGGTCAACACTGCCAATCCGCTGATCGAGAGCATCCTGAAGGACGAGGAAAGCAAGTGCAACGCCGAGGTCGAGCCTATAAACAAGGAGCGCCAGAGCCTGGACGACAAGATGACCGAGTGGAACACCGCGCACAAGGACAAGAACGACGCCGACATACCTCAGGAGGAGAAGGACGAGAAGAAAAAGCTGCAGGACAAAGCCGACGAGCTGAAGAAGAAGATGGAGGAAATCGTCAGCAAGTACGCTTCGGAGAACAAGGAGGTGCGCCAGATCATCGACCTTGCGCTGC
>JAGCQO010000097.1 GCA_017965125.1 Paludibacteraceae bacterium | reverse complement strand
TGTGGCTTCTGTGCCAACTGGCATGAAAATCGGAGTCTCAATTTTTCCGTGATCGGTGGTTATTACACCAGCTCTCGCCTGACTCTTTTCCGCATTCTTTGTTATTTCGAATTTCATGTTTCAGTTGTGTGTGTAAATCAGTGTGCAAAGATAATGTAAATGACTCAACAAACCATTTCCTTGTGCATTAAGGCTTGACTTTAAGCGACAGTATCTTGTCGTCGGAGAATTCGCCGAGCTCCACAGCCTGGAACGTGTTCACGAGCGTCTTGTCGTAAGGCGTGGTCACTCTTATATAGTTCTCGGTGAATCCGAACATGTAGCCGTTCTTGTTGGTGTTTTCCCACAGCACGGTCGCTTTCTGTCCTTGGTGCGACTGGTAGAAGTCTTTTATTTTGCGCTCCGATATTTCGTGCAGCTCCGCGCTTCTTCGCTTCTTCTCGTCGGCGCTCACGATGTATGGTATCTGCAGCGCTTTTGTTCCGGCTCTTTCGGAGTATGAGAATACGTGCAGCTGGCTTATAGGCAGGCTTTCGATGAAGTTCTTGGAGTCCTCGAAAAACTCTGGCGTTTCGCCTCTTGTGCCGACTATGACGTCCACTCCGATGAAGGCGTTTGGTATCATTTGCTTTATAAGCTCTATCTTGTGCTGGAACAGCTCTCTCTTGTACCGTCTTCCCATCAGCTTCAGCACGTCGTTGCTTCCGGACTGCAGCGGTATGTGGAAGTGCGGAGCGAACTTGTCCGACTTCGACACGAATTCTATTATCTCGTCGCTCAGCAGGTTAGGCTCTATGCTTGAGATTCTGTATCTGTCTATGCCGTCGGTTTTCTCGAGCTCCTTTATCAGGTCGATGAACTTGACGCCGTGTCCTCGGCCGAAGTCGCCTATGTTCACACCGGTTATCACGACTTCCTTGGCTCCTTCCTCCACTGCTTTGTGCGTCTCCTTTATTATGTCCTCGATGCTTCCGCTTCTGCTTTTGCCCCTTGCGTACGGTATCGTGCAGTAGGTGCAGTAGTAGTCGCATCCGTCTTGCACCTTCAGGAAGCATCTTGTCCTGTCGTCGTACGAACGGGAAGGGTAGAAGTCCTTTATGTCTTGTGTCTCAGTGTGTTGTATGTGGTTTTCGTTGCCGGACTCAATCTCCTCGACGTATTTGTCGATGTCGAGTTTCTCGTTTATGCCCAGGACGAGGTCCACTCCCGGCAGCTTGATTATCTCGTCGGGTTTCAGTTGGGCGTAACATCCGGTCACGATTATCCTTGCGTCAGGGTTTTGCCTGTGCAGGTGTGCGACAGCCTGTCTGCATTTGTGGTCGGCCACGTCGGTGACAGAGCATGTGTTTATGATGTATATGTCGGCTTGCTTCTCTTCCTTCGTCTTCTCATATCCCTTTTCTATAAGCATTTTGCCGAGGTATGAGGTCTCCGCGAAGTTCAGTTTGCAACCCAGCGTATGGAAGAAAACTTTCTTTGTCTTGTTTGGTTCAGTCATTGGTAAAAAATAGGGCTTCTCTCTTTGTTTAATCCACAATCACGTATTCGCCGCTGATAGGATCTTTCTCTTCAAATATCTTAGTTTCAGTGTTATACCTTATGAATCCGTAGGTCTCAAACTTGTCTTCGCCGTTCATTCCGTAGGCGATGTTGTATATTTTCGGATTCTCGTTGCTTCTGTCTATTATCAGTCCGAGGCTTTTCGTGCCTCCAGTGCTCTCCTTTATCTCGCGCTCGGTGTCCTTTATCACTTTCAGGCTTTTCACCTTCTTTCTTATGCTTTCTATCTCCTGCTTCTTGTTGTCGTTTGCAGTCTGGGCCTGTTCTTGCGGAGCGGCTGGAGCCTCGTTTGTCTCGTGTGTGTTTTCGGTCTCGGTGACGACCTCGACAGAATCTTCGTTCTCGTCCTCGCCGTTTATCTCATATCCTTGTTTCTTGCTGCATCCGCAAAGCAGTGCTGCGCCTAAAATTATGCTTATGATCGATGTCTTTTTCATACTCAATATGGTTTGTGGTTATTCGATGTCGTCGTATGATATGAGGTTGTTCAACAGCGCATAGACAGTGAGTCCGGACACTGTTTTTATGCCGGTTTTCTTGACGATGTTTTTCCTGTGTGATATGACAGTATGTATGGAGATGTAGTATTTCTCTGCTATCTCCTTGTTAGTCAATCCTTGAGCTATGGCCACAAGTATCTCGTTCTCACGGTCGCTCAGCGTCTCGCTTTCGGTCTTCGTCTTGCTGCTTGTGTCGTTTTTGAGTGTCTGCAGCTTGTTTATTATGCGTGTGTTGTTGTCGTTTATGCCTATCTCTGTGTCGAATTGCGACAGTATCTCGTTGTCGAAGAAGCTGTACACGATGGCCACAAGCGGAGTGGTGTCGTCTATCTCGAACGTGTGTCTTATCGAGTTTCTTGCCGACTGTCCTATGAGCGACGGATTGAATATCACGATGTCTGGATTGTGCGACAAGCAATGCTCCTTGAGCCTGTTTGTGTCATAGAAACTCCATTCCACAGAGAACTCCGGCGTGTCCTCTATGATTCGTTTCAAACCCTCTTGCACAATGGGCGAAGGCTCTACTATCATTATCTTTTTCATGGACTTCTCCTTTTTTTACAGCGTTTCTAATTTTGAAACCATTGGTGTCAGCAGCAAATCCTCGATCATTGTGTGTCTGTTCAGGTCGTCCTGCAGCTGGAACAGCTTGTCCAGAAGGTCGAGCTTATGCAGGTCGTGCTCTGGCTTCGACATGTATTTTATAATGATGTTTTTGAGGTCGCCGAGCTTCTCCTCTATGTTGTCGTGATGGTCCTCGAACTTGTTTATCGAGAAGTCATCGTTCCTCACGCCGTCGCACAGCCCCTTGATGTAAGGGAATACGGTGTTCTCCTCGTATTCAATGTGGTTCTTGAACTCTCTTATGTACTCGTCGAAGAAGTGTCCGAGCGCTTTCTCTGTGTTTGCGTCGTAGAATTTTGACAGGTTGAAGATGGAGCGCTTCACCTCAGGCAGCCTTATCTTCCTGTAGTAGTCGTGTGAGTTCTTCAGGAAGTTCACGAGCTGCAGTATGTGTTCTGTGTGAATGTCGGTCTTGTCTATGCTTTTCGTGCTGTTGTTTATGTTGCACACAGTGACGAAAAGACGAGGGTCAACATTCTCGTTTTTGCACACCTCCTCAATCGTTTTGTCGCCGAAACCTAAATGTATGCCGAATCTGTTGATAATAAACAGGTTGTATAAGTCGATATGAATTATATCAGCCATCTTCATATCCACAGATATAATAGTGTTCTTGTGCATTTCGATAAAAGCGTTTTATGGATTATATATATTCTTCAAATATATATATTTTTCGATACTTGCGGAATAGCTATATTATATGATTTTCAGCGTGGTTTATGGCTACAAGATGGTAGTGGCGCCATACAAAAAGACAAGCATGACACACATCATGCTTGCCCTTTCTTATGTTTTTACGACCTTGTGTTAGAACTTGTATGAAAGGCCGATGCCCACAACTTCCTTGAACTGCAGTTTCGGTCCTTTTGTTATGTCTTTGCCTTCGGAATCCTTTGTTCCTGTAGGCATCTTTATGTCGTCGTCATATATCAGCAGCGTGTTGATGTTTGCCGAGATGTACTTGTTTATCTTGAATGAGATTATGTTTTCCCAGTTCACATCTATGTTCTGTGGCTTAGCGCTCTCTCCTGAGTTTGAATAGTAGTTAGAGAACAAGTCCAGTTTAGAAATGATTGTGATGGAGTTTTTCAGGAATGATTGGTTGTACACAAGTCTGAGGTATCCACCGCACTGCAGTCTGAACTTCTCGCCCTTCTCGACACCGAACGCGCCTTGTTCGGACAGTGTGTTGTCAAGCACGAATGTCATCTTGGCTGTCACAGGTGAGATGAAGGCTGTGAATACTTTGTGAGGCTTGTAGTCCATACCTATCGCGCCGATCAGGTAACCTGGCGCCATGAAGTTAGACACGATGACCGAGTCGTTAGGGTAGTTGTAACCCTCAGAGAACTGGGTCTTGAAGTTCAGCATCGCAGCATAGTACCAGTGCTTGCTGGCTTTGTAGCCGTACTTTGATGAGAAGTCGATTTTATCGTCGGTCTTTCTCAGTCCGTCGCTTTCCTGGTAAAGAAGTCCGTAACCGAGGTCGAGTGTGTTTTCCCACGAGGATGTGTTGCCCACGAAGTTGAGCCACAGGTTCGTCATCGCGTTACCTCCGACCGAGTTCGATCCTCCGGCCGCCCAGTTGGTGAATGTCGCTTGTGAAGCGTTCAGTCCGAACATTCCTCCCCATTTCCATTTGGTTGAGTCCTGCTTCTCGGTTGTGACTGTTTTGTCGTCTCTGATTGAAGTCTCGAGGTCAGTTATTTGTGCAGACGCTATTCCGCCCAAAGCAGCAAACAATGCCACTACACAAAGTCTTTTTAATCTCATTTTCTCCTATTTTATTTGTTTTTAAGTATTTACAAAGATACTTTTAATAATTCAATAATACAAAACAAAACATAGCGTATATACTTAACAGAAAGGCATTTCAGAAATGAAATGCCTTCCCGTGTCTATGTCTTGTTTTCCTGTTTTTACAAAGGAATATTGCCGTGCTTTTTAGCTGGGTTGATTCTGTTCTTGGTCTGCGACATCTCCAGGGCTTTGATAAGCTTCTTTCTTGTCTCCTGTGGCAGAATGACCTCGTCGATGTATCCCAGTTCGGCGGCTCTGTAAGGGTTAGAGAATTTCTCCTTGTACTCTTCCTTGGCCTTGACCTTCTCCTCGTCTGTGGCTTTGTTGTAAAGGATGTTCACAGCGCCGTCGGCACCCATCACAGCGATTTCGGCTGAAGGGTATGCGAAGTTCACGTCAGAGCCAGTGTGCTTGCTGCTCATCACGATGTACGCACCTCCGTAAGCCTTTCTTGTGATTACGGTAATCTTAGGAACTGTCGCCTCGACGTATGCGTAAACGATCTTTGCTCCGTGTCTGATGATTCCGTTGTGCTCCTGGAATGTGCCTGGAAGGAATCCTGGTACGTCCTCGAATGTGATGATTGGAATATTGAAGCAGTCGCAGAATCTGATGAATCTTGCGGCTTTGTCTGACGCGTCGATGTCCAGCACTCCGGCCTGATATGCAGGCTGGTTGGCTACGATTCCTATAACCTTGCCCTCGAGTCTTGCGAAACCGATAACGATGTTCTGTGCGAAGTGAGGCATGATCTCGAAGAAGTACTTGTCGTCAACAACGCCTTCTATGAGCTGCTTGATGTCGTATGGTTTGTTAGGGTCGTCTGGGATTATGTCGTTCAGAGCCTCGTTGTCCTCAAGGCTGCCCTCGCTTGGCTCGATAGGAGCGTCCTCCATGTTGTTTGAAGGCAGGAAGCTCAGGAGCTCTCTTACCATCATCAGTGTCTCTTCCTCGTTCTCGCCAAGGAAGTGGGAAACGCCCGACTTAGACGAGTGTGTCATTGCGCCGCCGAGTTCCTCCTTAGTGACGATCTCGTTTGTCACGGTCTTAACAACGTCTGGGCCAGTCACAAACATGTGGCTCTTTTCCTTGGTCATGAAAATGAAGTCGGTCAGGGCAGGAGAGTAGCATGCACCTCCAGCGCAAGGACCCATTATCACTGATATTTGTGGGATTACACCTGATGAGATAGTGTTCTGATAGAAGATATCACCGTATCCAGCCAACGCTGCCACGCCTTCCTGTATTCTTGCGCCTCCCGAGTCGTTGATTGCGATGATTGGGGCACCCATCTTGAGAGCCATTCTCTGAACCTTCACGATCTTGTCGGCAGCTGTTCTGCCGAGAGAACCGCCGAAAACGGTGAAGTCGTATGCGTATATGAAAACAAGGCGTCCGGCTATCTTTCCGTAACCAGCGACAATGCCGTCGCCAGCGATTTTCTTCTTGTCCATGCCGAAGTTTGTGCACTGGTGTACGACAAACTTGTCAACTTCAGCGAAAGTGCCTTTGTCGAGCAAGACATCAATTCTTTCTCTTGCGGTCATCTTGCCGCCTTCGTGCTGTTTCTTAATGCGCTCTTCTCCGCCTCCAAGGTTTGCTTCCTTGTTAAGTTCGATTAATTTCTTCTGTGCTTCGTTAAGTGCCATATTATGTTTAAATGTGTTTTATTCGTTTATTCCAAAGTGACAAGCGTCTGGTTGCCGTCGATTGTGTCGCCCTCTTTCACGAGGATGTCCTTTATCCTGCAGTCTCTCTTCACCTTGTATTCGCTCTGCATCTTCATCGCTTCCACGATAACGACAGGGTCTCCGGTCTGCATCTCCTGACCGTTTTCTACAAGTATCTTGACTACCTTTCCTGGCATTGGCGAGAAAATTCTGTCCTGATTCTCGTCCACGTCGTCCTTTCTCTTGTTTCTCAGGTACTTGGCTTGCGAATCGACTATCTCGACAGGGAATGTGTTGAACTGTGTGTTCACCACGTAAGACTTTCCGTTGTCAGAGCGCTTGAACTCTGCGTTGTATGATTTTCCATCGTGGAGAATTGAGCAGACACCGTTCTCTGGCATCACAACGTCCAGATTGTAAATCTTGTCGTCTATCTTTATGACAACGACGTTATCCTCTTTGCTTACCAATTCTACGTTTGCAACTCTGTCTCCTACATGTATTTCCATGATTCCTCTTTGTTTGTTTCGGTTTTGTGTCCTGTGTTTTCTATATTCTCAGCATCGCGTTTCTCTTGCCGAACTCTCTCCATCTTGAAATCGGTCTGTTGTCATTTGTCTTAGGAGTGTTCTCCTCGAGGTTGAGGATGTAGTCCATATAGGCAGTGATGATGGCGATGTCCTCCGTCTCGCTTTGCGAGCTTTCGTATTTTGTCGAGAGCAAGAAGTCGTTGTTCTTCTCTATGAATCCGGTATTGTACTTGCCTTTGAGGAAGTCGGAAGTGTCCATGATTCTTCTCAGGTAGTTTATGTTTGTGTTTATACCGGTTATCTTGTATTCATACAGAACACGTCTCATTCTCTTTATCGCGTATGCTCTTGTCGTAGCCCATACGATGAGTTTGCCTATCATTGGGTCGTAGAACACAGGTATTTCGTAACCTTCGTAAACGTAGTTGTCCACACGGCATCCGATTCCTAATGGCTCGGTCAGCTGCTTGATGACACCTGGAGAAGGCATGAAGTTGTTTGTCGTGTCTTCTGCGCAGATACGGCACTCTATGGCGTGTCCCTTTTGCACCACATCGCTCTGCTTGAGTCGCAGTGGCAGGTTGTTGGCCACGTTGATTTGCTCCTTCACGAGATCGACTCTCAGCACCTCCTCTGTGATAGGGTGCTCCACCTGAAGTCTTGTGTTCATCTCGAGGAAGTAGAAGTGACCTTCGTCGTCAACGAGGAACTCGATTGTTCCTGCGCCGGAGTAGTTGACTGCCTTTCCTGCGAGTATGGCTTTCTGTCCCATCTCTTCTCTCAGTGCAGGGGTCATCATTGGCGAAGGGCTCTCCTCAACGATCTTCTGGTGACGACGTTGAACAGAACACTCTCTTTCGCAAAGGTGTATTACGTTTCCGAAATTGTCTCCAAGGATTTGGAACTCAATGTGATGAGGGTTCTCGATGTACTTCTCGATGTACAGAGTTCCGTTGTTGAATGAGGAAATAGCTTCCGATTTGGCTGTTGTGAAAGCCTCTTCGATCTCGTCTTCTTTTCTTATCACTCTCATTCCCTTGCCTCCACCTCCGGCTGAAGCCTTGATGATGACAGGGTAGCCTATCTCTTCGATGACTTTCTTTACTTCCTCTGTTGATTCAAGGTCACGCTGAACTCCAGGTACGACTGGCACTCCAGCGGCGATCATTGTTTTTCTTGCTGTGATCTTGTCGCCCATAGACTCCATGGCCTCGGCCGATGGACCTATGAAGATGATGCCTTCTTCCTGACATCTTCTGACGAACTCTGCGCTTTCTGAAAGGAATCCGTATCCTGGGTGGATGGCGTCGGCTCCTGTCTTTTTAGCGGCTGCTATCACGTTCTCTATCACGAGATAGCTTTCTTTTGAAGGTGCTGGTCCGATGCAGACAGCCTCGTCTGCGTAAAGCACATGTCTTGATGTTCTGTCGGCTTCTGAATAAATGGCTACGGTGTCGATATTCATCTCCTTGCATGAGCGCATGACACGCATAGCAATCTCACCTCTGTTCGCAACAAGTATCTTCTTTATCATTATGTCGTTATTTTATCTTTTATGTTTTTGTTGAACAAAAATTTCGCAAATATACCCAAACTTGACTTATGAATTATATGGCGGTTGGCATACTGCCGATTTTTGTCCAAAGTGTGCAATAATTTAACATATAGTCACATTTTGCCAAATGTGATGTTCTTTTCACTCCTATATAATAATGAATATCAGGATTTGAGCGAATACGATTCTCAGGAACATTGTCAAAGGATAGACAGTGGCGTAGGCTGATGCTTGCGCAGGCACTTCTGCCAATCCGTTGGCGAATTCAAGCACAGGAGGGTCGGTTGACGCGCCAGCCACGAATCCGCAAATCTTGAGGTAGTTGATTTTCATCAGTCTTGCTATGACAGCGAAGATGAACACTGGCACAAAGGTGATGAACGCTCCGTATATCATCCACATCCAACCTCCGTTGACAAGCGTCTGGACGAATCCCTTTCCGGCCATGAGTCCGACACTCGCGAGGAAGAGTATGATGCCGAATTCTCTGAGCATGAAGTTGGCTCCTGGTGTCATGTAGAAGTTCAGCTTGTTTATTCTTCCCTTGTTTCCGAGCAGCAGGGCTATGAGCAGCGGTCCGCCGGCGATACCGAGCTTTGCAGGAACAGGCATTCCAGGTATTGCGATAGGTATGCTTCCCGCGATGATACCGATGAATATTCCGATGAACATAGGGACGATGTTAGGTATCGCCAATTCCTTGTTGGAGTTGCCGAGCTCGTTCTTCACGTCGTTCAGGATTTTCACGTCGCCGATGATTTTCACTGTGTCGCCGAGCTCAAGTGTGCTCTTTTTTGTAGGCAGAATCTCCATACCAGAGCGGTAGATTCTTGTGATGTTGGCTTCGTATCTTCTGTAAATACCGATCTGCTCGATGGTCTTTCCTGCTATCTTTCTGTTGGTTACAAGCACGCTGATGAGGTCCATCGTTCCGGTTATGTTTCTGCGCTCTCTCAGGACAACGTCACCGAGCTTTATCTGCAGGTTCTCGAGGCAGTTCTGCTCCGAAACGCCGTATATTACGTCTCCCTCTTGTATCACTTCGTCCTCCTTAGCGAGGATGTATTCGCCGTTGCGGAATATTCTTGAGATGGCGAGCTCGGCATCAACGAAAGTCTTTATGTAGTTGATTGTCTTGCCGTAGATGGCTGGGTTCTTGATGGTTATCTCCACACTTTCGAGCTTCGAGCCAGTGTCGCCAAGGCTCTCGATGTAGCTTTGTTCTTCTTCCTTGATGTTGATTCTGAAAATCAGCTTGATAAGCAGGATGACGAAAATCAGTCCGATGACGCCGAAAGGATAGGCGATGGCGTAGCCCGAGCCGAGGTTCTTGACGTCGAGTCCGATGTTAGGGTTCTGCTGTATCTGTTCGTTGATGACTTGCTGAGCCGCTCCGAGACCTGGCGTGTTGGTTACCGCGCCGCTCATGATGCCGGCGAAGACGTCGCCCTTGTCACCGTTCACATTGAAGAAGTAGAATATTATTAATGTAGTGATGAGTCCGCTGACCACAATGCCGATGGCAAGGAGGTTGAGCTTCAATCCGTCTTTCTTGAAAGAGGAGAGGAAACGTGGTCCGGTGTCGATACCGATGCTGTAAACAAAGAGTATGAGTCCAAAGTCGCGTATGAAGTTCAGAATCTTTTCTTGCGAGCCGTCAACAGGGAAGATGAAGTGTCCCAGGGCGATGCCGGTGAAAAGTACGCCTGCGATGCCCAGCTTGATGTTGATAAATTTTACTTTTCCTAACAACACTCCGATGAAGGCGGTCATCGCCAAATAGAGAAGTGTCGTAATTGCCGATGGATTGGTGAATAAATCAGATAAGAAATTCATAAAAATAGGTCTTTAGTACCTTTGTTTAAAACTGCGCAAAGGTAATCAAAGTTTGAACGCGAGTAACGGTTTTAAGTCTTTTTGCATAAAAATAAAATCACGGCAGGCGACTCTCGTCAGTCCCCTTGGATAACTTTCATTATCTTTGTGCGGAAAGACTGATTTATGGCAGAAACAGATAAATATCTGACGCTCGAGAAGTTGTCTGAAGGCGTGTATAAAGACAAGGGGAGTCGTTTTTATTCCTTTGTCTTTCCTGTGTCGTCGGTTGACGAGGCCAAGAAAATCTTGGATGAATACAGGAAAAAGTACCATGACGCGCGCCATGTGTGCTACGCTTATGTCGTGGGCAAGACCGACGAAGACTCGGTGACGCGCTCCAGCGACGACGGCGAGCCGAGCGGAACGGCCGGGAAGCCAATGCTGACGCAGCTTGTGTCCAACGGGCTGCATGACGTGATGGCGGTCGTGGTGCGATACTTCGGCGGGGTGCTTCTCGGCACGGGCGGACTGGTCGTGGCCTATCGTTCGGCGGTGGAGGACGCGCTGCAGAACGCTACTGTCGTGGAGAGGATTGTGGAGGATGAGATAACGGTCGATTTTGAGTACGAGAAGATGAACGCTGTGATGAAAGTGGTGAAGGACAATTCGCTGAAGATAGTCTCACAGAAGTTCGATTTGAACTGCTCCATAACGGTGCTCGTGCCCAAGTCGAAAACACAGCAAGTGAAGTCGAAACTCGGCATAGAGTAGGCGTGTTCGAGGCGTTTTCATCGGACTTTCCCGAGGTGATGAAAAATAAAGTGCAGAGTTTGAAAAAATATATGGAGAAAAGAATATAATTTTGCATTGATATATGGCGGGATGGTTTTGGCGTTTTTATGCGCTGTCATTAGAGCAAGGAAATAAATCTAACATCATAATATGAACTCAAAAAGTCTGGTTTCAATCACTGATTATTCCAAAGACAAAAACCTGAATATTTTGGACGCTGCAGCTGATTTCGAAGCCAATCCTAATCGAGACTTGCTAAAAGGCAAGGTCGTAGCGACATTGTTTTTCGAGCCATCAACTCGTACGAGATTAAGTTTTGAAACCGCTATAAATCGCCTTGGCGGTCGTGTCATCGGCTTCTCTGATGCAGCCAACACAAGCACCAGCAAAGGCGAGACGCTTCATGACACCATCAGAATGGTCAGCAACTACGTTGACTTGATCGTGATGCGCCATCCGCTTGACGGAGCAGCAAGATACGCCTCTGAAGTGGGCTCGGTGCCTATCATAAACGCAGGCGACGGCTCAAACCAGCACCCTACACAGACGCTTCTCGACTTGTATTCGATAAAGAAAACCCAGGGCAGACTTGAGAATCTGAACATCTACATGGTGGGCGACCTGAAGTACGGCCGCACGGTGCACTCATTGCTCATGGCGATGTCGCACTTCAAGCCAAACTTCACGTTCATCGCTCCAGACGAGCTGAAGATGCCTGAGCAGTACAAGGTTTTCTGCGATAAAAACGGCATTCCTTACAAGGAGCAGAAGGAACTTGTGGGAATCGAGGACGCCGATATTCTCTACATGACGAGAGTTCAGCGCGAGAGATTCCAGGACTTGCTTGAGTATGAGAGAGTTAAGAATGTATATAAGCTCAAGAACTCGATGCTCGACGGCACAAAGGACAACTTGCGTGTGCTCCATCCGCTGCCAAGAGTGAACGAGATAGACGTTGACGTGGACTCGAATCCAAAGGCTTATTATTTCGAGCAGGCGAGAAACGGAGTTTTCGTGCGCCAGGCGGTCATTTGTGATTCTCTCGGATTGATTTAAAACAGAATATTTTTAGAAATATGTCAGAACAGAAGAAAGAACTTGTAGTAGTGGCATTGGAGAACGGAACTGTGATAGACCACATTCCTTCAGACAAGCTTTTCAAGGTGGTGTCTATACTTGGTCTTGACAAATCTGAGAAGCAGATAACGATAGGCAACAATCTGACAAGCAAAAAGTCCGGTGTCAAGGGCATAATCAAGATTTCGGACAAGTACTTCAAGGCGGACGAGATAGACAAAATCGCTCTTGTCGCGCCTAACGCTGTGCTTAATATAATAAAGGACTACAAGGTCGTAGAAAAGCAGACAATCGGGCTGCCGGAGGAGATACACGACATAATCAAGTGCGTGAATCCTAAGTGCATAACCAACAACCAGCCTGTGCCAACACGTTTCGAGGTCGTGGACAAGAAGAATATCGTGGTGAGATGCCACTATTGCGAGAGCATGATCGGCCAGAACGAGATTGTCATAAAGTAAGCGGAGGAGCACGTGAAGGTAAGTTGGCGCCCGGGAACCATGATTTATCCGCTGCCTGCAGTATTAGTGTCGTGCGGCGGCAATGGCGTGGAGAGCAACATACTGACAGTGGCGTGGGTGGGAAC
>JAGCQO010000096.1 GCA_017965125.1 Paludibacteraceae bacterium | reverse complement strand
GTTTTCGCTCTCGCAGTCCTTGTCGATGTTCTCCTCCAAGGCCTCGTTTATGGTCTCGTCGTCGATGCCTTTGGCGTAGAGGGCGTGCTTTATCTTGATCTCGCCCCATTTGTTGAACTTGGATTTTTCTCTGACGAAGGCTCTCGCATAGCGCTGCTCGTCGATGAACTTGTGCTTTTTCAGCTGCTCTATGACGTCATCGACGTCGCAGGAAGGAACGTTCCACTGGCGGAGTTTCAATCGGATGTCGCTTTCGCAATGCTCCGACTTGACGCACAGCCCAGAGGCTCTGTTGAGTGCTTGTTCCTTGTTGAGTTCCATGTGCTATTTTTCAGCGATTATGTACCTGTCCTTTCCGCAGAAGTCCTTCAGCAGCTTCACGCTTGTGAAGTTGAATGAGTTGACGAGCGACTCCGTGTCTCTGCCGAGGTTCTCGTTAATCTCGAACAGCAGTTTTCCGCCTTTGTAGAGGTGGTCCACGGCGTATTTCGCTATCGCTCGGTAGAAAATCAGCGGATTGTCGTCAGGCACGTACAGCGCGAGGCTCGGTTCGAAGTCGGTGACGTTGGCGTCCATGCTCTTCCTTTCGCTTTCTCTTATGTAAGGCGGGTTTGAGACTATCACGTCGTACATCTCCTTGCCGTGTGTCGCCTCGTCGAGTTTCATGGCGTCGCCTTGCTGGAACTCCACCTTCACGTCGTTCTTTTTCGCGTTCTCCTGGGCTATCTTCAGCGCGGCAGGCGAGATGTCGATGGCTCTGACTGTGGCGTTCGGCAGTCTTTTGGCTATGCTTATGGCTATGCATCCCGAGCCTGTGCCCACGTCGAGCACCCTGAAGTCCTCATCCTTGTCCTTGTCGTCGAGATGCTCGCCTCTGCCTTCTGCTGCGATGTTCACAAGTTCGGCGGTTTCCGGGCGAGGTATTAAAACATTTTTATTAACTTTGAACTTTAATCCGCAGAATTCTGCTTCGCCCAAAATGTGTTGAATAGGGGCGTTTTGTAGTAGTTTGGATCTAATCTCTTCCAGCCTGGTTTTGGTCTCCTCGGTCAGTCCGTAGTCCTCCCTGGCAAGTTGTTGAGTCTTGTCAAGACCGGTTAGAGACTCTACGACAAAAAAGAACAGTGCGTCAGCCTCTTTTCTGTCGTACTTCCCACAAAGAGAATCTGTGAATTTTTTGCGTATTGCCATGCGTAAGTTTTTAGCGTATGCAACAAATTTAATAAAAACTCGTTTCATAATAGGTATGACTCAGGATGAAAAATACATGAGCATGGCGATGGAACTCTCCAAAAAGGGGCTGGGTCATGTCGCGCCTAACCCGATGGTCGGCGCTGTCATAGTGGCTGGCGGCCGTGTCATAGGCGAGGGCTACCACATGAAGTACGGCTCATGGCACGCCGAGGTGAACGCCGTGAACTCGGTTTCGCCGGATGACGTGCGCCTGCTTCCTGAATCGACAATGTACGTCACCCTTGAGCCATGTTCCCATTACGGCAAGACTCCGCCGTGCGCCAAGCTCATCATCGACAAGAAGATAAAGCGTGTGGTCGTGGCCAACATGGACCCCTTCCCGCAGGTTTCCGGCAGAGGCATCGGCATGCTCAGGGACGCAGGCATCGACGTGACGACGGGCGTTCTGGAGAATGTCGGAAGGGAGATAAACAAGCGCTTTATCACATTGCACGAGAAGCACCGCCCATACATTTTCCTGAAGTGGGCGCAGACGGCCGACGGTTTCATAGGCAAGCGCGGAACGAGGGTCATGATTTCCAACGACGACACGGAAAAGCTTTCGCACACGCTCCGAGCCACGGAAATGGCGATACTCGTGGGCTGGGAGACTGTGCTCAACGACAATCCGCAGCTAAGCACAAGGCACGTGGAGGGCGACAGTCCGTTGCGGCTGACGGTTTACAAAGGCGACGTCGATGAGCTGAAGCGTAAGTTGCTGTCGTTAAACATATCGGATAATTCCGCTCCAACGATTATCTTTGCTGAGACGGAGACGAGACTAAATGATTTTGCAAGAACAATCCGTATAGACTTCTCGAAGGAGATACTGCCTCAGATAATGCGTGAGCTGTGGAGCATGAACGTCAGTTCGCTGATAGTGGAGGGCGGCGCCAAGACGCTGCAGATGTTCATCGACTCCGGGCTCTGGGACGAGGCGAGAGTGGAGACGGCTTCGGAGCTCAGGATAGGCGACGGTGTGAGTGCGCCGGTGCTTTCGGGCGCGCAGCTCGACCGCACGGAGACATTCGGGACAAACAAGGTGGATTTCTATAAGAAAGGATGCTGACAGATATTCTGTACTACATATTCATAGCGCTTTACATATACTCTGTGTATTTGGCGTTCAGGCTGGTCTTCGGCGAGAACCGCGAGGCCATCCGCACGTTGGGATGGATGATCGTGCTGCTGTTCATTCCGGTGCTGGGTCTTGTCATCTACACCGTGTTCGGCCAGGCGATGCGTCAGAATAAGAGAATCCTGAAGCTCAGTATCCGCAGCGAGAAAATCAACGAGGTGACGCCCGATGAGCGAAAGGCCGTTTTCGCGACCATCTCCGACGACATGCACAACGTCGGCGTGGAGAACATCGGCAACGTGACCAACCTCATCCGTCTGCTTTACGGCAGCGGCAAGTCGCTTGTTTACCAATCGAACGACATACGCATACTCTCCGAGCCGAAGACCACGTTCGACTCGCTGTTCAAGGACTTGGAGTCGGCCAAGGACCATATCCACATCGAGTTCTACATCATAAGCAACGACTCCACAGGAAACCGTCTGCGCGAGATACTGGTGCGCAAGGCGAAGGAGGGAGTCAGAGTCAGGGTCATTTACGACTACTGGGGAAGCACGATAGACAAGAAGTACAGGAAGTCGCTGAAGGACGCCGGCGTGCGTGTCCACTCGTTCTTCCCGCCTAAGTTCCCGTTCATCCTCCGCCACGTCAATTACCGCAACCACAGGAAAATCGTGGTCATCGACGGCAAGATCGGATACACCGGAGGCGTGAACATCGCCGACAGGTATCTGCTTGGCAACAACTTCGGCCTCTGGAGGGACCCCATGGCGAGGTTCGAGGGCGCGGCTGTGCACGGTCTCCAGGAGACAGTCCTCGGCGACTGGTATTTCATAGACCACATGAAGCATCAGAAGGCGCGCTACTTCCCCGAGCCGACCGTATTCGCCGACAGGCACAACTTCGTGCAGATAGCCGACTGCGGTCCCGACACGCCTTACAAGACCATACTCCAGGGAGTGTCATACCTCATAACCACGGCGCAGAAATACGTTTACATACAGACGCCTTACTTCATGCCGCCAGTCGAGCTCGAGAATGCGCTGAAGACATCCGCGCTCAGGGGGGTCGATGTGAGGATTCTTTTGCCGGAGGTTTCCGACGCGTCCATGGCCCAGTCGTGCAGCGCGTCGTACATAGAGACAATGCTTGAGGCCGGCGTCAAGATTTATTGGTACAAGGGCGGATTCCTCCACAGCAAGGCGATAGTGGCCGATGACTACATCTCGACCGTAGGCACGTCGAACATGGACTTCAGAAGCTACGAGCAGAACTTTGAGGTGAACGCCTTTGTTTATGACCGCAACACGGCGACATTGCTCCGCGACAACTTCATAAAGGACCTTGGTTCGTCGGAGCAGATAGACTTGGAGAAATGGCGCGGCCGTTCGTCGGTCAGCAAGATGAAGGAGTCTTTCTCAAGACTTTTCAGCCCGGCGATGTAACATAGTAAAGAAAAATAAAGACAAAAAATGAAGGGAAGAATAGCATATTTAGACAATTTGAAAAGTTTCGCGATACTTCTTGTTGTGTTGGGGCACTGCATACAGACATCTTTTTCTGAAGACTATGACAACAATTTATTATTCCGATATATATATTCATTCCATATGCCTCTGTTTATGTGTGTGAGCGGATGGTTGTCATATAAAACAGACATACGGCTGACAAAGATTTTGCATAGATTCATACAACTTATGATCCCATATTTTGCATGGGGGCTTATAAGTGCATGTGTGGTGGGTAGATTCTCATGGGATTTGTTTTTGCATCCAGATAGAGCAGGGCTATGGTTTCTTTGGGCATTGTTCTTCATATATGCTATACAGGTGATTGTTGAATTTGTATCAAAGAAAATAGGGGTAAAATCTGAGATTTTGTCGGCAGCAGTGGCGATTGTGCTATCTGCCATTATGATTGTGTTGAAAATAAAACTGTTCGGATTTCAATTC
>JAGCQO010000095.1 GCA_017965125.1 Paludibacteraceae bacterium | reverse complement strand
GCTCAGCTCGTAAGGGTTGCCCTCGCTGTCCTTGTCTGGCGCCATATTAGCAGAGCCAAGCTTCACCTTGGTCTGGCTCTCGAACGTCGGTTCGACGACATTGATGGCGATGGTCGCCACGATTCCGCTACGGATATCCGAAAGCTCGAAGTTTTTCTGGTAAAAATCCTTTATGGCACGAGTAAGATGCTCACGCAAAGCGCTTTGATGCGTACCTCCCTGAGTGGTGTACTGTCCGTTGACGAACGAGTAGTAGTCCTCGCCATATTGGTCGGTGTGTGTGAAAGCTATCTCTATGTCATCGCCTTTGAGGTGGACTATCGGATAAAGCGGTTCTGCCGTGTTGCGCTCCTGCAACAGGTCGAGCAGTCCGTTGCGAGAGACGAACTTCTGTCCGTTGAAGACGAGTGTCAGCCCTGTGTTCAGGTAAGTGTAGTTGCGCAGCATCGTCTCGATGTAGTCGTTATGGAAATTGTACGGCCCGAACACAGCCACATCTGGAGTGAAACGCACCATTGTTCCGTCGCGTTCGGTAGTCGGCTGCAGGTCGTATTCCTTGACGAGCTTTCCTGCCTCGAAGTCAGCCTGCTTCACCTTTCCGTCACGGAACGACCACACGCTGAAATTCGACGACAGCGCATTCACCGCCTTTGTACCCACACCATTCAGTCCGACAGACTTCTGGAACGACCTTGTGTCGTACTTCGCACCGGTGTTCATAATCGACACGGCCGCCACCATCTTGCCTTGCGGAATGCCTCGGCCATAGTCGCGCACTGTCAGCGTGTGCTCATCGAGTGTGATGTCTATTGTCGAGCCGAAGTGCATTCTAAACTCATCTATTGAGTTATCAATCACCTCTTTAAGCAGCACATAGATACCATCGTCAGGGCTGTTTCCGTCGCCCAGCTTACCTATGTACATACCAGGACGCAAGCGCACATGCTCCAGTCCCTCGAGTGTGACAATATTCTCGTCTGTGTATGCAGCCGCAGAGCCTCCCTGCGCTTCACCATTCAACATTTCATCTTCGTTTGCCATATCTTTCTCTCCTTATATAATTAATCAAATTTTTATCTTATCACCAATATTTTGCCAGCGCCACGAGCCTTGCCGTTAGCCTCGGACGCCATGACCGCATAAACGCCGCTTGCCACGCTTCGTCCGCTGAGGTTCCTGAGGTTCCATGTCGCCTGACCGCCTGTCGCCTCCGACTGATAGACAATGTTTCCTGCCGCATCGGTTATCTTCACCACTGCGCCGTCCATCAGTCCTGTTATGGTTACCACGCCGCCAAAGCCCGGACGAACCGGATTTGGGAACGCTTTGATGTCGTCGAGGTCAGACTCTCCGTCGGTCGCGTCCGAACGATACGACACGAGTCCGCCTGCCGTAGCTATGAAGACCTCGCCCGTCTCGTCGTTCACAGCGATGGACAGTATGCGGTCGCTCAGCAGCGGACTGTTCTCCTCGGTGAAGTGACGAACCTGCGTCAAGCCGTCGGCCGACATCAGGTAAACACCCGAGCCGTTAGTGCCTATCCATTTGCGGTTGGCTCCGTCCACGGCTATGGCTCTCACGACCTGGCCGTCCAACAGGTAGTCGGCGTAATTCGTGCCGTCGTCGCGTGCTATCTTTGGTCGCGTCACCTTGTAGCCACCCGTGAAGACATCCTTCACGTTGCTGAACACAAAGACGCCATTGTCGCATCCCACCCAGACGTCGCCGTTCTTGTCCTCGGTCATGTCATAGACCGTAGCCAGCGACTTGACGTTGCCGTCCTGGTCGGTCACGCTGCTTATGAAACGGGTCTTGTGGCTCGAGGTGCTTGACGTGTTGCCATTCTCATCTAACACGAGTATGCCACCGACACTGGTCGAACGGTGCGGCTTGGCGAACCATTTCTGATTATTAGGCAGCGCGATGACCTTATCCATAAACGGCGGATTAGACACATTTGAGTACGAGAACTGCGTCCATGTGCCGTCCTCGAGCATAAGCTTTATCGGCTGGCTCACCAATTCATTGGCAATCCATAGACGGTTGTTATTATCCAAAGCCACTCCGCAAACGGTTATGTAATCATCGGTCTCACTAACCGTGCTTGCCACCTGCAGCGTACTGTTGGCTGGATTATAGCGCTTATAGAACGCGTCGTTGCGGAACTCATAAAGTCCGAAACGCAGCGAAGTAACATAAAAATGCGTCTTGTCTTTTTTGTCAATATCCAGATAGCAAAGGGAAAGGAAATCCGTCCCCGTGGCGTCATACACATCGCTTCTCGTTATGTTCTTCCATCCCTCATTCTCAAAAATCATGACTGCGCCAGGCTTTGAGACGTCCGACGCCGAGTAACATCTCGGATTTCCGGTCATTGCGAAGATTCTGCCGTCGAAATAACGAAGCGAGAACACATCCTTCAGCGCCGGTCCAGACGGCTTAATCCACTGAACCGCAGCCCAGTCGCGGAGTTCAACCACTCCGCTCCAGCCCCCTGCCACCCACACACGGTTGGCCGACTTCAAGTCCTGCACCGCATGAGGAGCGTATATGTCATTGAGTCTCGAAAGTTCCTGTCCTTCAGGCGAGTATTTAGCCACGTAGTTCACCGCACCAGCGATGAGGTTACCGTCCGCAGCCACCGACAGCCCCATAAACCCGTCGCCTATCAGCGTCAGAGCCGACGAGCCGACCACCTTGCGGTAAAGCTTGTTGTCCGACCCAAGCAAGAAAAGGCTGCCGTTCGCATTCACAACCTGCTTCAGTCCGCTGACAGCCAAATCCTCGGTTTCCCAAACCTCGCTGTTGACGAGCATCTTCTCCTTCACCGAAGCTCTTTTCAGCCCGTCAGCCGTCAGCGCATAGATGGAATCCTGAGTCATCGCCACGGAATAAACCGAAAGATACGAGCCTCCATCGCCCAGCACATAAGTGTCGGAGATTTCCTTCTTCACGGGGTTAAACACGATTATTCCGATTTCGCCCGATATGTAAACATATCCTGTGGCTGCGTCGTAGTGGAGCTCGGAAGGCGCCTTGTCGGTGCTGACGTTCGAGTTCTTGATGTCCGGCACATTGGTTATGCTGCCGTTGTCATAGAGAAGGTCGATGTTGCCGTCGGAATAAGCGATGACAAGTGCCTTTGCATTGTCGGCGTAAACGACGGAAGCGATGTTCGCTCCACTGAGCCCTTCGACCTTCGACAGCGTCTCCACCTCGTAGTCGTCCTTGTCGAAACAGAAAAGCGCGCCCTCGCTCAGTCCGAAAACCTTGCCGGCCGACTGCGCCACTCTCGTCACGTTGTTGAAAGACGCATGCACACGCCAGCCGCCTACTTCCACCTGCGCATAAGAGCAGACCGAAGCGAAAGCAGAAACGCCAAACAGCAATATCTTTCTAAGACTGGTCATTTATTATAAACCATTTAAATAATCAGACAATTTCTTGACAGCCCGTCCACGGTGGCTTATCGAGTTCTTCTCCTCGGCCGAAAGCTCAGCGAACGTCTTGTCCTTGCCTTCCGGCACAAACACTGGGTCGTAGCCGAAGCCGCCGTTCCCGTGGCGCGACTCGATGATGCGGCCTTCCACCTTGCCTTCGAACACATGCTCCTCGCCGTTTATGATGAGGGCGACGACAGTTCTGAATCGCGCATTGCGATTGTCCTTGCCTTCGAGGTTAAGCAGCAGCTTGTCGATGTTCGCCTCCGAGTTCTTGTCCTCGCCGGCATAACGCGCGGAGTGAACGCCGGGCTGTCCGCCGAGCGCATCCACCTCAAGCCCCGTGTCGTCCGAGAAGCAGTCCACGCCGTACTTCTGGTTTATGTAGCGAGCCTTGATGAGCGCATTCTCCTCGAGCGTCGTGCCTGTCTCGGCTATGTCGTCATGACATCCGATTTCGTCGAGGCACACGATTTCAAATTTGTGTCCGACTATGGCAGACACCTCTTTTATCTTGTTCTTGTTGTTTGTTGCAAATACAAGTTTCCTAAGCATCTTTCTCTGTGTTTATCTTGCGAGCCATAATTCAGGATTCTGCAGCACAGACTCCTTATACAGCATGAAATACAATTCTGTCTTATTCGCCTCCTCGTCAACAAAGACACGGCCGACCTTCTGGCGCGCCTTCACCTTGTCGCCCACCTTGACGTAAGTCGCAGTGAGGTTCGCATACACTGTTCTGTATATTCCGTGCTTGACGATGATGGCGTTGTTGTTGCCTGGGATGGCGAAGACCTGAGTCACCTCGCCGTCGTAAACCGCACTTGCGTCGGAGTTGGCTGTTGTCTGGATGTATATGCCCTTGTTGTTCACCTGCACATGGTCGAGCACCGGATGAGGATGCAGTCCGAAGTGTCCTGTGATGATGCCCTTGACTGGCCATGGCAGACGGCCTCGGTTGCTCTCAAATCCGCCCGACACAAGCGACTTGCCTTCCGATGCTGGGGCTGTCGGCTTCACGACTGGAGCCGATGGTGTTGACGGCGTCGTTGTCGATGGGGTCGATGGCTTAGACGGTGTGGTTGTGGCTGGAGTTGTCGGCTTGGCCTTGGCTGCCTTCGCCTTACGCTCCGCCTCAGCCTTGGCCTTGGCTTTGCGCTGTGCTTCCTGCTTGGCTATTTCTGCGGCGATCATGTCGTCGATTTTCTTGTTCAGAACCTCGACCTGACGCTGCTGTTTCTCAAGCTTCACTCTCAAGTCCGACTCCTTCTGGCTCAGCTCGGTCAGCATCTTCTGCTTGTTTTCCTTGCTCTTCTGCAGCTTGCTGCTCTCCACCTGCTTGCCTTGGAGGGTCTGGTGCTTCTCTTGCTTCACGCGCGAAAGGAGGTTCTCCTTCTGGCTCAGCTCGTCGGCCACTTGCTGTATCTTCAGCGCCTGGTCTTTTCTGAAGTTCGAGTACTGCTGAACGTACCTCAGTCGGCGGAAGCCCTGAGTCAGCGACTCTGACGAAAGGACGAAAAAGACCGCGTTGCTCTTTGTCTTGTGGAAGTAGTAGTGATAAAGCAGCTTCGCGTACTCTTTCTTCATCGCGTCGAGTTTTTCCTGCAGCGCAGCCTTCTCGGCGTTGATGTTGGTAAGGTCGCGGTCCAGCACTCCGACCTCGTCGTTGAGCGCCTTTATGAGGTTCTCTCTTTCTTCGATCTGCTTGTTTATGACGGTTATGCTGTTGGCTGTCGTCTTCTGGTTCTTCTTATTCTCGTTCAGCAAACGGTTCGTCATTTCGATATTCTGCTTCGCCTGACGCTGCTTCTTCTTAAGAGACTTCACCGTCTCCTGCGAACAAACAGACATCGAGATGCCACACAGAATCAATATGCTCAAAATACAACGCATGGTGATATTTCCTTTTCCTTATAGTTTAGAGAACAATTCCTCTGGGTTCGTTACTTTCTTATATTTTGACTTGTCAGTCGGATTTATGGTCACTCCCTGGTTAAACTCGGCCTTCTTTATCTCGATGGATAACTTGCTTGACGACTTGCCCTGCAGCGCCGAGATGAATATCATGAACGGGAACGTAACCGAGTTCTGTGTACGGAACTGAGAGTACGTGCACCTCATGCTCATGTTCGTCTGATACTTCACTTGCGTGTTCACGAGCTTGCCTCCCTTGTCGAGGTCGAACTCGTGCGAGAAGCCTGCCTGGTTCTTCGAGCCGAGCATCTGAATGCCTGTCGGAGTCACCGACTTGCTTTCGAGTCGTGTCAGAACCTCCTTCGAGTTCTTCAAGCTCTCGCCGGCTATGAAAATGTGGTTTATAAGCAGCGCCTGGAAGTCGTAATAATCCAGCTTCATGCCCAGCATACTCGCGAGATAGTCCATGTTGCTCTCGAAGTAGCGGTTCTGCAGCTTGTTCACAGCCAGCACGCTGCGCGGAGTGACGTCGAGTCGCGCCATCTCTATGCCCAAAGCCGGCTGCAGAGAAATCTGAATAATGCTGTCCTTGATGATTCTGATGGACGCCCTCGACGAGATTTCCTGTCCGCCAGAAATCACCGTCACTGAAGCATTGTTTATGTTGAGTGTCGAGATTTTCGGTTCATTCACCACGAAAGCGACCTTCTTCACGCCAGTCTTCGTCGAGCCTTGTGTCGCCACGTCCGACGGTGTCACGTCCTGCGTTCCCTTGACATTCGTCGTCGCAGGTTTTTTGCTTGTTTTACACGACTGCACTCCAAAGGCGAGGAGCAATGCGCACACCGCTGCTGGAGCGAAAAAAGATTTAAAGATATTTCTATTCAACATAAGTGCCTGTTTCTATTTTCTTGTTCAATAAATTCGAGCCGCCGCCTATCTCTGCCGCACGCTTCCACCACTCCATCGCCTCGTCCTTCTCGCCCGACATGTAGAGTATGTCGCCATAGTGCTCCACGCAGACGGCGTTGGTTATGCCGCCCTTGTCCATGGCTTGCTGCATGAATATCTTCGCCATCGAGTACTCCTTCTTGCGGAAGAATATCCATGCGTAGGTGTCGAGATACGACACGTTATTCGGATTCTGCTTCAGCGCCGTGCCGCTCATCTGCTCCGCACGGTCCAAATCGCGGTTATAGACGGAGAGGTAATATGCGAAGTTATTGAGCAGAAGGTCGTTAAACGGATTCAGCTCATAAGATTTCTCGTAATAGGCGAAAGCGCTGTCCGGAACTTCATTCTGGGCATAAATGTCGCCTATGTACATATAGACGTCTGCCTTCGCGGCCTTGTTGTCCGGCTGGTTTCTTTCGTACGCCCCCAATGCCTTATGATACATCGCCAGCGACTCCTCGTTCTTGAGTTGCAACGACAATGACAGTGCCTTGATGACCAACAACGACGGACTGTCCGGCAAATATTTGAGAGCCGAGTCGCTCACTGCCGAAAGAGCCGCCGAGTCCGCCCTGTGCATGTAGATGCTTATGAGGTCCTGCCAGCCCTGCTCGTATTCCGGGTCTATGCGCACAAGCTCCTTCAGCTGCACCTCGGCCGCCGTGTCCTTGCGCTGCATAAGGCAGAATGTGGAGTAATAGGCACGCGCCATAGCGTCGTCGGGATATTGCTCCACAAGCGAGTTGAAGCACATTTCGGCGAAGTCAACTCTCGTGTCGTTAGAGAAATAGTCTGTTATCAGTTTCAGTTTCTCGCCTATCTCCACATCGTCGGATTTCACATAAGACAGCACCACGGCGTCAGCCTCGTCGGTGTGACCCTTGGCGCTGCATATCGCCAGTTTCTGGGTTATGACTTTCTCGTTGTTCGGCTCTATCTTGTCAGCCTCATCGACCACCCTTTCAGCCGCCACCAAATTGCTGTCGTTGAGATAAGCCATGGCGAGGAATATCTTGTAATCGACGTTCAAAGGAAATGTCTTTGAGAGCTTTTCTATCTCCGCCAAAGCCTTCTTTTTCTTGCCCTGCATCTGCAGCATGTGGTACTTCTCGAGCGATATGTTCTCGTCCACGCCGACCTTCTTCTCCAAGCGGTTCAGCGCCTGCAGACCCTTGTCGTACTGACGCGACTGCAAGTACAGTCCGGCAAGTCGATAGTCGATTTCCTCAAGGTCCGGACGCAGATTCTCTATCTCCTCGTAAAGCTCCACGGCGTCGGCTGGGCGCTTGTTCTTCAGATAAAGCTCGGCGAGTGTCATCTTGTACCAGATGTTCTTCTGGTCGAGAGTCGCTGCGAGGTGCGACATCTTCATGGCACGGTCCTCGTCGCCTATCTTGCTGTATATGTCGGCGAACTCGAAAGCCACCGCCGCGTCCTTCCTGTCTATGTAGTAGCACTCGGTCAGAAGGTCTATCGCCGCGTCATAATTCCCCGCCTCTTTCTGGCGCACCGCCTCGGTGAAGAAATACGTCTTTTTACGCTCAAGATGCTTGTGCGAATCCGGCTTTGCCGAGCCGAACGCATTCTGAACGTTTTTGCTCTTTGCGGCAACAGCAACAGACGACAGCGACCCCATGAGCATCGCTGACAAAATCAATACTAATGTCTTGTAAGAAGAAAACATCCAGAAATGTCTTTTTTTATAATTCCGTTTTTACTTCGTGCCTGTGTGTCCGAATCCGCCGGCTCCACGCTCGGTCTCGTCCAGCACCTCCACTTCCTGCCACTCCACACGCTCGTGTTTCGCCACGACCATCTGCGCTATGCGCTCGCCGTTCTCCACCCCGAACGGCTCGTTCGAGAGGGTCACGAGGATGACGCAGATCTCGCCTCTGTAGTCGGCGTCTATCGTGCCCGGAGTGTTGAGCACCGTGACGCCCTTCTTCAGTGCCAATCCGCTGCGAGGACGAACCTGAGCCTCATATCCGGCAGGCAGCGAGATATACAATCCTGTCGGGATGAGTTTTCGCTCGAGCGGATTGAGAGTCACGCTCTCTTCCAAGTTAGCACGAAGGTCCATGCCGGCAGAAAGCTCTGTGGCGTAAGCCGGAGTCTCGTTCTTTGACTTATTTATTATCTGCACTTTCATATATTCTCGTTTTTGTGTTAAAGTCCCATACTGTCGCGATAGAAATCGAAAGCCTCATCTATGAGCTTGCGCGAGGCGTGCTGGTTTATTCTTATGTCGCCTATGCCGCCCAGCAGCGTGAAGTTTATCTCGTCTTTCACCACGTTCTTCTTGTCGTGCGTCATGAGTTCGAAAAGGTGGTCGTAGTCGTCGCAAGTTATGCTCATCACGCCGTACGTCTCGCGTATCAGTCTCACGGCTTGCGAAAGAATGTTCTTGTCGAATCCCAGAAGCACGTGCGACAGATACAGCTCCGGAATCATGCCCCACGCCACCGCGTACCCGTGCAATGCCGGAGTGCCTTTCTCGTGCGAGAAGCTCTCGAACGCGTGGCCGAACGTATGTCCGAAGTTCAGCGCCTTGCGGATGTTCTTCTCCGTAGGGTCCTCCTCCACGATGCGCTCCTTCACGGCTATGCTCGAGGCAAGCAGCGGACGGAGCTCCTTGAGGTCGAACTTCTCCATGTCAAACGCCGACACCTTGCGCCACTCCTCCTCGTTGGATATAAGGCCGTGCTTCAGCATTTCAGCCATGCCGCTCACCTTGTTGGCGTAATCCAAAGTGGAGAAAAACTCCGTGTCTATGATGACAGCGTCGCTCGAGTTGATGACGCCGATTTCGTTCTTCAGGCCGTTAAAGTTTATGCCGGTCTTGCCGCCCACAGCCGCGTCAACAGCGCCAAGCAGCGTCGTCGCCACATTCACATACGACATGCCCCTCTTGAATGTCGAAGCCGCGAATCCGCCGAGGTCGGTCACCATGCCGCCGCCCACGTTTATCATCATCGAGCGTCGTGTAGCGCCGTTCTCCGACAGGAACTGCCACACCGAGGCAAGCGTGTCGAGG
>JAGCQO010000094.1 GCA_017965125.1 Paludibacteraceae bacterium | reverse complement strand
TAATAGTTCACATAAACAAAATTATGGTGCAACTCGTAGTCATCCTATGACTCCAAGAGCTGGTCTTAAAGTAACAAGCTGCAGAGAATAACAGGCTACCTCGTGGGTACGACAGACAGATGGAACAACGGCAAGCTGGCTGAGCTCAGAGACCGAGTTGTACACACCATCGATACTGAACTCGGCAATCGCGAGTAAACCAAACAAACAAAATAACAACAGAGAAAGAGAGCTACGCTGTTATTGGCGTGGCTCTTTTTTGACAAAGGGGTGTTTTATGGAAGACGAAAATATCATCAGAGTAATAAGCATCGTTGACGACACCGTGGTTGACGGACCGGGATTCCGTACCGCCATTTACTGCGCCGGATGCGCCAACGCCTGCCCCGGATGCCACAACCCATCGACGTGGGACCCGAAGGCGGGGAGCGACATGACAGTGCAGGAGGTTTTCGACCACATCGTCAGCGACGAGTTCGCGAACGTGACGTTCACAGGCGGAGACCCGTTCTTCCGTCCGCTTGGATTCGCGAAGTTAGCTGAGAAACTGAAGGCCGAGACCGACAAGAACATCTGGTGCTACACGGGCTACGTGTTCGAGGAGCTTGTGAAAAACCAGGACGCCATGAAACTGCTGCGCAACTTGGATGTGTTGGTTGACGGGCCGTTCAAGCAAGAGCTCAAGGACGAGGACTTGCTGTACAGAGGCAGCAGCAACCAGAGGCTCGTGGACGTGCAGAAATCGCTCGAGGCTGGCAGATTCGTCGAGTTTGACTATAATCCGTTCAAATTACAATAGGGCGACGGGGAAAGTTCATAAAAAAGAATTATTTTTGTAGCTCCTATTCAGAGAGTTATTAATGGACAAGCTATCGCAAATAAAGGTACCGGTTAAAGAAGAATTCGCTCGTTACGAAGCAATGTACGACGACGCCTTCTCTACGACGAACCCCCTGCTGAAGCAAGTCTATTCCCGAGTGAGAGAGCGCAAAGGCAAACAGCTCCGTCCGGTCATGCTGCTTCTGGCGGCCAAGGCTTGCGGCGAGGTCACAGAGTCTTCCTATTACTCAGCCTTGGTGCTCGAACTCCTGCATAACACGACACTTATACATGACGACGTTGTCGATGAGGCTCAGATAAGACGCGGACAGCAGTCGATAAACAAAGAGTTCGGCAACAAGGTGGCCGTCCTCGCCGGCGACTACCTTCTGGCGCAGATTTTCTGGCTCACGAACAGCATTGGCGACCGCAGAATCATAAAGGCAGTGTCGGAGCTCGGAAAGGAGCTCAGCGACGGCGAGATACTCCAACTGATGCACACAGGCAACCCAGACTTCGCTGTGCAGAAATACATCGAGGTGATAACAAAAAAGACCGCCGTGCTGTTCAGCACATGTATGTACGCAGGTGCGGTGTCGTCGGGCAAGGCTGACGAGAAGACATGCGAGGCCTTGAGAAGTTTCGGCAACGACCTCGGCGTGTGCTTCCAGATGAAGGACGACATCTTCGACTACAGCTACAACAGCGAGCAGATAGGCAAGCCGGTGGGCAACGACATAAGGGAGAAGAAGATAACCCTGCCGCTGATTTACGCTTACGCAGCGGCGTCGCAGTCCGAGAAGGAGACTGTGGACACGATGCTCAAAGGCGAGGAAAACCTGACGGAGGAGCAGGTGAAATGGGTCGTCGAACTCGTGAGAAAGCACAAGGGCGTCGAGAGAACCGACGAGAAGATGAAGGAGTATCAGGCGTCGGCGATGGAGAAGCTGGATGTGGTCAGCGGCGAGTGCAGAGACTCGTTGGCGGAGACGCTCAAGTACGTGGCCGAGCGCGACAAATAAGACACAAGGAAATCAGAAATAACAAATCCGGGCTTTTGGTCCGGATTTTTTGTTTATTCGAAATGGTGGATAAGCAACTCGTTGCCGTCGAAAGTGGCGTAGCTGAACTCGTTGAACCAGTCGCCGAGGACGAGGACTCTCGACTGCCCGATAGGCAGGTCCAGGAGGATGTGCCTGTGCCCGAAGAGGTAGAAATCGACGTCGTGCGTCTCGGAGTGTTTCTTGGCGAACAGGACCAGCGGCTCGTTCTCCTCGCCCATGTATCCGCAGTCCTCGTTGTCGTGCTTCAGCCTGTTGCTTTTGCTCCATGCGTACCCGAAGTTCAGTCCGATGAACGGCGGCAGCAGTCTGAAAAGGAACTGCAGCAGCTTCGAGTGGAAAATGCTTTGTATGATTCGCACGGAAAGCTTGTCGTCGTTGAGTCCGTCGCCGTGCGCGAGGAAGAACGTCTTGCCGAGGATGTCGGTCGTCTCGGGCTTTGTGTGCACGTTTATGCCAAGCTCGTCGGCCAAGTATCCGAACGTCCACATGTCGTGGTTGCCGGTGAAGAAGTGTATCTCCACGCCGGAGTCGGCCAGTTCAGCGATTTTGCCGAGGAACCTGACGTGTCCTTTAGGCACTACCGTGCGATACTCGAACCAGAAGTCGAACATATCGCCCAGCAGGTAAATCGCCGACGCCTTGTCTTTTATCGAGTCGAGGAAAGAAACGAGCCTTCTCTCGTGGGCGCGCGTGTCCTTTATGGCCTTTGAGCCAAGGTGCGCGTCGGAAAGGAAGTAAACCAGTTTCTCTGCCATAAACGTATGCTTTTTTGTTATAACAATCCGAGTTCGAGTTTCGCTTCCTCGGACATCATGTCTCTGCTCCATTCCGGTTCATAAACCAGATTGACAGTCGCCTTTGTGATGCCGGTGATGCCTTCGAGCTTCTGCTTCACGTCGTCGAGTATGAAGTCGGCCATAGGGCATGAAGGCGCGGTGAAGGTCATGTCGATTGACACTTCGGAGCCCTCGAGGTCTATTTTGTAGATAAGTCCGAGGTCGTATATGTTCACGGGGATTTCAGGGTCGTAAACCGTCTTGAGCGCCTCCACGATCCTTTCCTCGATTTGCTCTTTGGTCAGAGCTTCGTTGTTAGTGTTATCAGCCATTATGATGTGTTATTTGTTGTTTTCTTCCGCTACTCTCGCCACGAGGTCCTCCAGCTCCTGGCACACTCCGAGTCGTCCGTTTATTATCGTCACGGAGTCTATGCGCGCCTTGATGCAGACCTTCTCGTCCGGCAGTCGGTAAATGTCCTGGAGGAATGTGTATTTGATGCCGTCCTTCACGAGGTTGAGCCTCGAAGCGAACTTGTCGCCCGGCTTGAGCGAGTTCTTGTAGTCGATGGACACGCGTGCCACTACGGCGTCAATGCCGCGGTTGTGCAGGTCGGCGAACGAGGTGTTGTAGGCCTCGAGGAACTTGTGTCGTGTGTGTTCGAGGTAATGCTGGTAGTTGGCGTTGTTCACTATGCCTTGCAGGTCGCACTCGTAGTCACGCACCTCCATGATGTATTCGAATACGTATTTTTTCATGGATGCAAAGATAATAATTCAGCAACTAATTAGAGTTCAAGGAGAGAACAAGTTTATCACTTGCCGTCAAGAACGCAGCGACTCGACGATGTTTCTGGCTGCGACGTATCCTGTGGTCCATGCCGCCTGAAGGTTGAAGCCGCCCGTCACGGCGTCGATGTCCATCACCTCGCCGTCGAAGAACAGCCCAGCCACGCTTTTCGACTCGAGCGTCTTTGGGTTTATGCCGCTTAGGGCCACGCCTCCGCTTGTGACGAACTCCTCTTTGTATTGTCCTCGTCCGTTCACATGGTAGGTGTCGGAAGTCAGCACGGTGACGAGCTTGTTCACGTTCTTCTTGCCCAGCTCGGCGAACGTCCTGTCCTTCGATATTTCCGCCTTCGCCGTCAGATATTCCCAGAGCCTTTTGGTCAGTTGCTCGGGGTGGGCAGAGAGCACGTTCTTCGCCGCGTTGGCTTTTATCAGTTTCTGGATGCTTGCCCTTGTCTCGTCTTCGCTCGT
This sequence comes from Paludibacteraceae bacterium, assembly GCA_017965125.1. GTDB lineage: Bacteria > Bacteroidota > Bacteroidia > Bacteroidales > Paludibacteraceae > UBA4363. The sequence goes on along the minus strand of JAGCQO010000094.1, from coordinate 1,424 downwards.
GTTGGTCCAGTTGACGGCTATTTCACAACGGTAGTTGCTCTCGGCGAGCGCTCTTGCGGCGTAGGACGAAAGCCTGAGCACGGCCGGGCCTGAGAATCCGAAGTGGGTGACTAACAATCCGCCCTCGGCGCGCAGTTTCGTCCCGGTTATCATCACGGAAGCGCTCGCTACGGTCGCGCCCATCAGCGATGTAAGCGCGTCGTCCTTCACCTTGAGGCTGAAAAGCGACGGCACCGGCTCAGCCATCTCGTGTCCGAGTGCGCGCAGCGACTCCATCAGCGGGCTGTGGCTCATTCCGCCAGTTGTCACCACAACGCCGTCGAACGTCTCCTTGCGGTCTCCGTCGTCGGCGAATGTCAGTGAGAATTTTCCGTCGTCGTGTTTGTTTATGGCGGTCACCTTGCTGTTGGTCGTGAGTCTGACGTTGTGCTCAGCCATCAGTTCCGCGAGTCGGTCCACCACCTCCATAGCGTCGTCGGACTGCGGGAAAATGCGGTTGTCGTCTTGCGCATAGAGCCTTATGCCGTGGTTCTCGAACCATTGGGCGGTGCGCTCGTTGTCGAGTGAGTAGAACAGCGATTTGAGCAGGCGGTGTCCTCTTGGATAAACCTCGGCGAGGCTGTCCACTTCGTCGAAGGGGTTTGTTATGTTGCATCGTCCTCCGCCCGTGAGCGACAGTTTGTGCATGGGTCTCGTAGCTGCCTCGAAGACGCAGACATCCATCTCGTCCGACATCTCGGCGATGTTGACTGCGCAGAAGCATCCCGCCGCTCCTGCCCCGATGATGGCTATTTTCTTCCTTTGTGGCATAGGTGCAAAGATACGTTTAAATCACATGTCGGCAAGCGTCGTGTTTTTTGTAAATAAATTCCTATAATTGCATAATGTCGAATATGGAAAACGAGGACAAATATTGGGGCAAATTCCGCATCCAGTCGGCGAGGGCAGAGTGGCACGATTATGATGGCGGATTATATTTCGTGACCATTTGCACAGAAGGCCGTGCGCATTATTTTGGCGAAATTTCTGGTGGGGAAATGCAGTTCACGGAGATTGGCAGATATGTGGAACAGTGCATCAGCAAGGTTTCCGAGCATAACCCGTACGCAGAGATTCTGTCATGGGTAACAATGCCTAACCATATTCATTTGATGGTAAAAATCGAGCAAACAGTAGAGACGGTGCACGCACCGTCTAACGCGAAGAATATCAAATTACCACAGACGGTGCATGCACCGTCTCTACAACAAAACAGATGGAAAAACGAGGTTGTTGATGAAAAAATGCGCGCAATCTCGTCTCGCAAGAATAATTTGTCATACGCTGTCGGCAGTTTCAAATCCGCCGTCACGAAATTCGCCAACGAGCATGAAATCCCTTTCACCTGGCAAAGGCGTTTCCACGACCATATCATACGCGACACC
>JAGCQO010000093.1 GCA_017965125.1 Paludibacteraceae bacterium | reverse complement strand
TGCCCGAATTGTTGTGGAAGTAGAGCGCTGCGCCAGGGTCTAAGGTCAGCGTCGCGCCTTCGGAAACGACGAGGTCGCCGAATATCAGGTAGGGCTTGTTGGCGGTGAAGGTCTCGTCGGCCGTTATCGTGTCGTTTCTCAGTATCACGGCGTCCTGTCCGCTGCCTGTGAGGATGATTTTCTGCTCGATGCCGTTGCACATTATCAGGATGCTGTCGGAAACGAGTACTGGCGCGTCAGTGCCGTTGGCAGCCAGCGTCATGTCCACGTAAACGTAGATGCTGTCCTTCGAGAAAATGTCTATGTTGTTGAATTGCTGGCCTTTCTGTCCGTTCACTGTCATCTTGAAAGGCGAGCTGTCTCCGCCTGCTATTTTTATGTATGAGATTGTCAGCGCCTCCTTGTTCCTGTTATATATCTTAATGACGCTTGTCGGCTGCTTTATGGTAGTGAAAATCGTGTTGTAATCGACGGTGTCGGTTTGTATGGTGATGTTCTTGGAAGGGGAGGACGAGAATTTCTCATCCATGCATGACGCAAGGCAAAGTGTGATTACGGACACGAGTATGAAGGCGAGGTTCTTCTTCATGTTTGTCTTCATTATCAAAAAAAAGCCCAATCAGTTGTTTTATGATTGAGCTTCTTGGTTTTTAATCATTTAGAGCCAATTTGGAGATTCGAACTCCAGACCTACTCATTACGAATGAGTTGCTCTACCGACTGAGCTAAATTGGCGAATTATCAATGTTTTACAAGCCAGACATGTGTGTGAACCCGGCGAGATTCGAACTCGCATCGTCAGAACCGGAATCTGAAATTCTATCCATTGAACTACGAGTCCTTATTGAAAAAACGACACAAAGATAAAATAAATTTTATTTATATAAGGTCGTTTTAAAAAGAAAAGCTGCTAAACTTTAACAGCCCGTGAAAAACAAAAAAGTTTCTCTCTTGCATAATTTGTCTTTTAGTAAATAAATGTCGGCTGACAGAAAAACATCATTGAGTTGAATTATCATGGTTTTTGTCATCAAAATGTCGATTATTTATATGTCAAAATAATATATATGCGTGTGTGTTATATATCAAAATGTCATTAAGAGAAAATATTTGCGTTCAAAATGACAAAAACGGGGGCGGTTTATTTCATGGATTAATAAATATGTCCTATCTTTGTTCAGTTTTTTAATAAAAAGCGGAAAATAATGAGCAATTTATATGTTCCAAAGGGTTACAAGGCCTTATTGAACAAGAAACAGACAGAGAGGTGCATTAAGCTGATAAAAGACTACTTCCAGGAGAATCTGGCGGCAGAGCTGAAGCTCACAAGAGTGACAGCGCCTCTTTTTGTGCTGAAAGGAACTGGAATCAACGATGATTTGAACGGCGTGGAGAGAGCGGTCAGCTTCCCAATCCTCGACCTCGGAGACAAGAAGGCCGAGGTGGTTCACTCGCTCGCGAAGTGGAAGAGAATGACGCTGGCAGACCTGAACATAAACCCAGGACACGGCATCTACACCGACATGAACGCAATACGCTCCGACGAGACTTTGGACAACATCCACTCGCTCTACGTGGACCAGTGGGACTGGGAGAGAGTCATAACCAAGGAGCAGCGCACAATAGCATTTCTGAAGGACATCGTGGAGCGCATCTACAACGCAATGCTCCGCACAGAGTTCTATATTTCTGAGATATTCCCAGTACTGGAGCTTACTTTGCCTGACCACATAACATTCATCAGCGCAGAGGAGCTGCTGCAGATGTATCCCGACCTCGACGACAAGGGACGTGAGAACGAGATAGCCAAGAAATACGGCGCTGTGTTCATCATGGGCATAGGTGGAAAGCTGAGCAACGGCGAGAAGCACGACGGCCGCGCTCCTGACTACGACGACTGGAGCACTCCAAACGAGGAAGGCTTCTTCGGACTGAACGGCGACATTCTGCTCTGGAACCCAGTGCTGAACAGGTCGTTCGAGATTTCGTCAATGGGAATAAGAGTGGACAAAGAGGCGCTTCTGAACCAGTTGAAGCTGACAGACAGCGAGGACCGTCTGAACCTTCTTTTCCACAAGAAGCTCATCAACGGCGAACTGCCTCTCTCGATCGGCGGCGGAATCGGACAGTCGAGACTCTGCATGTTCATGCTCAAGAAGGCGCACATCGGCGAGGTGCAGTCAAGCATTTGGCCAGACGACCAGATAAAGGAGTGCGAGGAAGCAGGAATACCTTTGTTTTAATAGATTAGAAACAGAATAGTCACGACGCATGCTGTTGAAAAATGGCATGCGTTTTTTTATCTTTGTAGCCTTAATAAAAAACATAGAATAGCAAGATGATTTCGGTAGAACAGTTGTCGGTGGAGTTCAGCGCAAAGCCTCTGTTTGACAATATTTCATTTCAGGTAAATCCAAAAGACAAAATAGCCTTGGTGGGCAAAAACGGAGCAGGCAAGAGCACCATGCTCAAGATATTCGCAGGCCTGCAGCAGCCGACGTCCGGACGCTTGTCGGTGCCTAAGGACGTGGTGATAGGCTATCTCCCTCAGCACATGCTTTACAACGACGGAGTGACTGTGCGCGAGGAGGCGGAGAAGGCGTTCGACGGAATAAAGAAGCAGCAGAAGCTGATAGACCGCCTGACGACAGAGATGAGCGAGCGCACCGACTACGAGAGCAAGGACTACATGGACCTCATCGACACCCTCACGCACGAGAGCGAGAAGCTGAGCATGATGGGCGGTGCGGATTATGAGGCGGACCTTGAGAAGACGCTTATCGGACTCGGATTCACGCGCGAGGACTTCGACCGCCAGACAACGGAGTTCAGCGGCGGATGGAGAATGAGAATCGAGATTGCGAAAATACTCCTGAGCAAGCCGGACGTTCTGCTGCTCGACGAGCCGACCAACCACCTCGACATCGAGTCCATACAATGGTTTGAGAATTTCCTTTCCACGACATCGGCTGCGGTAATCCTCGTCAGCCACGACAAGGCGTTCATAAACCATATAACCAACCGCACCATAGAAATTTCGCTCGGAAAGATTTATGACTACAAAGTGCCATACGACAAGTATCTGGAACTGCGCAAGGAAAGGCGCGAACAGCAGATAAGAGCCTACGAGAACCAGAAAAAGATGATCGAGGACACGGAGGATTTCATCGAGAAGTTCAGATACAAGGCGACGAAAGCGGTGCAGGTGCAGAGCCGAATAAAGCAGCTCGCCAAGATAGAGAGGCTGGAGGTGGATATGGAAGACACATCGCACCTGAACCTCAGATTTCCGCCAGCTCCACGCTCCGGACAAATACCTGTGGAAGTGGAAGGCTTGACGAAGAAATACGACGACAAAACGATACTTCAGGACATAGGCCTTATAATAAACCGCGGCGAGAAAGTGGCGTTCGTGGGCAAGAACGGCGAGGGTAAATCCACGCTCGTCAAGTGCATCATGGGCGAGATAAAC
>JAGCQO010000092.1 GCA_017965125.1 Paludibacteraceae bacterium | reverse complement strand
TTGGGATGGTCAAAGCCGTGGAACAAAGTCCATGATTGACCTTGCTAAAAGAAAAGGGCTTCAGGTTGCTGTGGTTCGGTATGACTTATAACAAAAAGGGAAAGATATGAATGAAGAAGAATTAAATGATTTCCTCCAACCTGTTCCAAACGAGGAGGATTTGGATAGAATACTTGATGCAGATGACATTGATTAAACAATTCATCTTATCAAGATTGATAACAAAATAAGCAAACCCACTGGTTTTCAGCAGAAATGCAGAATGTCAGTGGGTTAATTGTTCCCAAATTGTTCCATAAGCACCATGATGGGAACATTAGATGATGCCTAAGACCAGTCGCACCTTGTTCTTTCTCCGGCAATTGTAATAATCTTCTTAGTAACAAGATTCTTAGTAACAATGTTGTTACTTTTAGTTTTGCACTTCAGCTCTCGCTTGCCATATTTATGCAATGTCACCTGCCAACGACTATGGTCGCCGCTGTATGTTTGAAAACATGTTGCCGTACTCTGAAATAGACTTAATTAATCAGATTAATGTGGCGAACAAGCATTAACTTTGTCTGGATAAGGTGTCATCTCGATACGATTAAATATGTGATTGCTTATGAAAAAGACTGTTTTATCAATGTTTTGCGCCGCTGTGATGTGCGCTGCGGTTAATGCGCAGGAAGAGTTCACCATAGCTACATTGAATGTGGACGGACTGCCGGCTAATCTCATAGTGGACATAAACCCTGACGGACCGGGCGAGACGTGGACTCCGAAGATAGGTGAGTATTTCGCTGGCAAGGCTTATGACATAATCGCAGTGCAGGAGAATTTCAACTTCCATGAGGAGCTTTGTTCCGGGTTGGGCGAGGGGTATAGTCATGACACTTGGCCGGGAGCGATGTCCCCCGAAACTTTTGATTACACCACGCTACGCATGCCTTTCGACGGACTTAACTGCTTTTGGAGCAATGATATAACAGGCGGACGCACCGACAGCGTGAAGTGGGAGCGCAGCTGCGGATTTCTGGACCATGCCGCCGACTCGCTGGCTACCAAAGGTTTCCGCCGTTACGAACTGACTCTGAAGGGCGGTGCGCAAATCGTGGTCTATAATCTGCACGCCGACGCCACCGACGACCCCGATGAGCGGACTGGCAAGGACATAGGCGACCGCAACGCGCGCTACTTCGAGATGGTGCAGCTGCGCCAGCATATACTTGACAACCTCGACACGCGCCCGGTCATTGTGCTTGGCGACTTCAACTGCTACTACAACCGCGACACGCTCAAGGCGCAGCTCATCGACTATATAAGCAACACGGGGCGCGCCACAGCGGGCGATGCCATGATTACGCTGCACAAGGGCGGCGTCTATCCCGAGGTTAGAGACACTGTGGGACTGCCTATAAGAGATGGCATCTACGTCTGGAGCGAGGACGAGGAACTGGATAAGATAATCTACATAAACCCTGTCGGCGGCGCGGAACTGACACCGCTGGAATTCACAGTTGACAAGACCGGCTATGTGCGTGATGACGGCACGACTCCTCTCGGCGACCATTGGCCAGCCGTGGCTAAGTTCAAAATCACCGCCGCTGCTTCGACAGGTGTGAACACAGCAAGCAAGTCCACCGCTTCAGGCGAAGGTCTGTGGTACACAATCGACGGCCGCACGTTGAGCCGCCGTCCTTCCAAGGGCGTGTTCATACACCAAGGCAAGGCGTTCATAAACAGATAGCAAAAGGGTGAAATGAAAATAGAGGAGGCGATAATTTATGCCATCATGTCGTCTGGCCATGGCAAAACGACCGACCAGATAGCCGATGCTATAAACCGCAATGGCTGGCACATGCGCAAGGACGGCAAGCCTGTCACCAGCGCGCAGGTCTATGCCGTAATATGCCGTTATCCGTCGATATTCGTGAAAGAGGGCGGACGGATTTGCGTGATGCTGTAGATTGTTAATAGCCAATGCGTTATCCTCAAATTGAAATTTAAATATTTGACATTATAATGAAAACAAAACCGACTATTATCGACTTTGTCGAGCATTACACAGAGAAGTTCAGCGAGCACGTTTTCCTGCGTGAGAAAATCAATGACGTATGGACCGAGACCACATTCCGCGAGACACGCGAGATGGCGCACCGTTTGGGCGCTGGTTTCATGGCGCTGGGTCTGGAGAGGGGCGAGCGTGTGGCGTTCTTGTCGCAAGGCCGTAATCTATGGGTTACGGGCGAGCTCGGAATCCTGTATGCCGGTGGCGTGAATGTGCCGCTGAGCATCAAGCTGGAGGACTCCGGCGACTTGCTGTTCCGCATAAACCACTCGGACGCGAAGTATGTGGTGGTGAGCGAGCAGCAGCTGCCGAAGATTCGCAAGATACTGGGCGATTGTCCGCATGTCGAGAAAGTCATAGTGCTTGACGCGCTCGAGAAATACGAGGAAAAGGAAATGGGCGTTGATGAGCTGTTGTCGTTGGGCGACGCGCTGCTGGACAAGGATGCGGCGGCGTTCGAGGCGCGATACAAAAGCGTGCAGCCTGACGATTACGCCAACATATCATACACGAGCGGCACGACTGCCGACCCTAAGGGCATACTCCTGACGCACCGCAACTACACAGCCAACGTGGAGCAGGCTCATTCGGTCATAGGTATAGACATCGACGACGTGATGCTTATAATCCTGCCTCTCGACCACTGTTTCGCCCATGTGGCTGGCTTCTACACGATGATGTCGTACGGCGGAAGCATTGCCACCGTTCCGATAGGCAAGACGCCAATGGCGACGCTTAAGAACATTCCGATTGCCATTCGTGAGGTGCGTCCGCACGTGATGCTGTCGGTGCCTGCGTTGGCTCGTAATTTCAAGAAGAACATCGAGACTGGCGTCCATGCCAAAGGCTCCAAGGTGGAAGCCCTCTACAATTGGGCGCTAAATAACGCCATCGCGTACAATAAGGAGTATTGGAACCGTGGCGGACTCAAGGACTGCTGGCGTTATCCTTTGGTTAAACTCTTTGATCGTCTCATTTTCAA
>JAGCQO010000091.1 GCA_017965125.1 Paludibacteraceae bacterium | reverse complement strand
TTGTTTTTGTTCGTTTAGAAAGGAACTTTGTCGGATTGCGAAGCCAACACATCGTCGCCGCCAGCAGACACCGAAGGCGCGGAAGTCCTGTTGTTCAGTCGCGAATCGGCGTAAGTGCTGTTGTCGTAACCGAAGCTGTAGCTCTCGTCGGTCAGGTTCATGAACTTGGCCATTTCTCCGCGGAAACGCAGTCTGACGTCGCCCACAGCACCGTTACGATGCTTAGCGATGATGATTTCGGCGATTCCCTGCAGAGACTCACCCTTTTCGTCCTCGTAAATCTTGTAGTACTCCGGACGGTGGATGAAGCAAACCATGTCGGCGTCCTGCTCGATGGCTCCCGACTCACGGAGGTCGCTAAGCTGCGGACGAGCGCCCTTGCCTTTGTCCGCTGCTCCCACACGGCTCTCTACGCTACGGTTGAGCTGCGATAGGGCAATGATCGGAATGTCCAGTTCCTTGGCAAGTCCCTTGAGCGAACGCGATATAGTGCTGACCTCCTGCTCACGGCTTCCGAAGTTCATTCCGTTGGCGTTCATCAGCTGCAAGTAGTCGATGATTATGAGCTTCACGCCGTACTCCTTGACGAGTCGGCGGGCTTTGGTTCTGAGTTCGAAGACCGAAAGGCTCGGAGTGTCGTCGAGGTAAAGCTTCGCATCCTCGAGCAGTTTGATTCTCTCCTCCAGACGACGCCATTCGTCGCCGGTGAGTCGTCCTGTCTTTATGTTTTTGGAGTCAATCTCGCACACATTGCTTATGAGACGGTTAGTGAGCTGCACGTTGCTCATCTCAAGAGAGAACAGTCCGACCGGCTGTCCCATGTCCACAGCGATGTTTTTCGCCATCGAAAGCACAAACGCCGTCTTACCCATAGCAGGACGCGCCGCTATGATTATAAGGTCGGAAGGCTGCCATCCGGCCGTCATCTCGTCCAGTTTCTCGAAACCTGTTGCCAATCCGCTTATACCTTCCTTCTGCTGCGCCGCCGCGTCGATTCTCTGTCGCGCCTCAGTGATGACGGAACTGACCTTCACGAAATCCTTCTTCACGTTCTTCTGCGACACCTCGAAAAGGCGTCCTTCAGCGGAGTTCATCAGTTCGTCGATGTCCGTCTCCGGGTTGTATGCGCTTGAAAGCACGTCGGACGACAAGCGGATGAGCTCTCGCGCCAAGTTCTTGTCGGCCACGATTCTCGCGTGGTATTCGATATGCGCCGCCGAGCCCACATTCTCAGTCAGGTTCATCAGCGCCATGTCGCCGCCCACCTCCTCGAAAGTGCCGTTCTTCTTCAGCTGTTCGCTGACCGTCATCAGGTCCACAGGCTCCTCCTTGACAGAAAGGTCAACTATCGCCTGGTAAATCTTGCCAAGCTTAGTGTCATAAAAAGAGTTCGGGTTGAGAATCTCGCAGACCTTGTCATAAGCGTCTCTTTCTATCATCATGGCGCCGATGACAGCTCTTTCCATGTCTAAGGCCTGTGGCGGAAGCTTGCCCTCAAAAGCAGGCACAGTCACATTTTCCTTGTCGTTTTTACGTTTTCTGATGGGTGGCATATCTAAAATGTGTTTTGCAAACGCAAATTTAATGTTTCATTTTTTAATTACGGAGTTAAAATATATATCTTCGCAAAGAAAGTGACACCGCCTGCGACAGCAGAGCATTACAATGCATAAAAACAAAGAAACAGTGATACTATTTCCAAACGCCAAGATAAACCTCGGACTGAACATCGTAAGCAAAAGAGAGGACGGATACCATAACATAGAAACGGTGTTCTATCCGGTCAAGGGGCTATGCGACATCATCGAGTTCAACGAGAAAGAAGCAGGGGAGACCACGCTTGACATGGGAGGCATAAAAATCGAGGGCACACCAGACGACAATCTTGTGACCAAGGCGTACAATCTGATAGCGAAAGACCACAAGATTCCAGCTTTGGACATATTGCTCAGGAAGAACATCCCTTCGGGCGCGGGACTCGGCGGCGGTTCGGCTGATGCGGCCTTTATGCTCACCGCATTAAACAAGAAATTCGGCTTAAACATCAGCGATAGTGATATTTGCGACAAAGCCGCTATTTTAGGCAGCGACTGCGCGTTCTTTACAATCAATAAGCCTGTATTCGCATCCGGAAGAGGGGAGATTTTCTCGCCAGTGTCATTAGACTTGTCCGGCTACAAAATCATCATCGTGAAATCCGACGATTTCGTCTCCACAAAGGAGGCTTACGCCAACTGCAAGCCTAAAAAAACGGAGGCGTCAATCATCGACATCCTTAAAAGACCGATAGAGGAGTGGAAGGGTAATCTTGTCAACGATTTCGAGGAGAGTGTGTTCACGACCCATCCGACAATCAAGCAAATAAAAGAGCAATTATACTCCGATGGCGCGCTGTATGCGTGCATGAGCGGTTCTGGGGCATCGGTCTTCGGAATCTTCGACAAGGAGACTGACGAAAACGAACTTCTCGGACGGGTGAAATCGCAAATGCCCACATATTTTGTGTTTTGCGAAACGCTCGATTGAAAATCGGCAGTCACCTTTATAGACTCCCAGAATGTCTTAAATCAAAAATAAACGGTGTTTTTCCGCAAAAAATTCATTTTTCGCTTCATTAAATAAAGTAGAATCACTAAATTTACACGTTTTTGGGCTTCAGCCTGAAAAAATCATAATGTGAATCTTACTAAATAATTAATAATGAACGACAGAATTTTGAAAGTGGACATCGAGAAGGAGATGAAGTCTTCTTACATCGACTACTCCATGTCCGTCATTGTCCAAAGAGCGCTGCCTGACGTGCGAGACGGCTTGAAGCCAGTGCACAGACGCGTTCTTTATGGAATGAACGAGTTGGGTGTCACATCCACAAAAGAGACCAAGAAATCGGCGAGAATCGTCGGTGAGGTGCTTGGTAAATACCATCCTCATGGCGACTCTTCTGTATATCTGACCATGGCGCGTCTTGCCCAGGACTGGATTATGCGTTATCCGCTGGTTGACGGCCAGGGTAACTTCGGTTCTGTGGACGGCGACGACCCAGCAGCAATGCGTTACACCGAGGCAAGACTGAAAAAGATTGCCGAGGATATGCTCGTTGACCTCGACAAGGACACTGTTGACTTCCAAAGCAACTTCGACGAGACACTCAAAGAGCCTACAGTGCTCCCAACAAGAATACCGAACCTGCTCGTTAACGGAGCGTCTGGTATCGCTGTCGGAATGGCGACAAACATCGCTCCTCACAACCTCAGCGAGGTTATCGACGGAACATGCGCATACATCGACGACCCAGAAATCGACGCCGAAGGGCTGATGAAATACGTGAAGGCTCCAGACTTCCCAACTGGCGGCATAATCTACGGATACGCCGGCGTGAAGTCGGGATTCGAGACCGGAAGGGGACACATGACTTTGCGTTCCAAGGTCGAGATTGAGACCGAGCCAAACGGCAGAGAGAAAATCATCGTAACCGAAATCCCATACCTTGTTAATAAGGCACAGCTGATCGAGGAAATCGCAAACCTCGTGCGCTCGCAGAAGGTCGAGGGAATCTCCGGCATCAACGACGAGACCGACCGTTCAGGTATGCGTATCGTCATTGAGATAAAGAAGGACGCCAACGCCAACGTTGTGCTCAACCGCCTTTACAAGAACAGCCAGCTCCAGTCTTCATTCAGCGTGAACAACATCGCGCTTGTGAACGGACGCCCTCAGCTGCTCACACTCAAGGACATGATCAAGCACTTTGTTGACCACAGACACAACGTCGTAGTCAGAAGAACAAAGTTCGAGTTGGCAAAGGCGCAGAAGAGAGCCCACATACTCGAAGGATTGATCATCGCAGTCAATAACATCGACGAGGTGGTGAAGATAATCCGCAACTCCAAGAACCAGGAGGAGGCGAGAAACAACCTCAAGGAACGCTTCACACTCGACGACGAGCAGGCTAAGGCAATCGTTGAGATGCGTCTCGGCCAGTTGACAAACCTCGCTGTCGATGACCTCAAGAACGAGTTTGCGGAATTGCAGAAAATGATAGCTAAGTACAACGAGATTCTCGCAAACAACGATTTGCAGATGAAGATCGTTAAGGACGAGCTTATTGAGATAAAGGAGAAATACGGCGACGAGCGCAAGACCGAAATCGTTTACGCTTCTGAGGAATTCAATGCCGAAGACTTCTATGCCGACGACGACATGGTGATTACTATATCACACATGGGCTACATCAAGCGTACGCCGCTGACAGAGTTCAAGGAGCAGCACAGAGGCGGAGTAGGAGTGAAGGGCAGCAGCTCTCGCGACGACGACTTCATCGAGCACATCTATCCTGCGACTATGCACCAGACACTGCTTCTCTTCACTCAGAAGGGACGCTGCTACTGGCTCAAGGTTTACGAGATACCTGAAGGAAACAAAACACAGAAGGGTAGAGCGATACAGAACCTTTTGAACATAGAGTCGGACGATGCTGTAACGGCTTACATAAGCACAAAGCAGCTGCTTGACAGCGACTTCAACTCGTCACACTTCCTCGTGTTCGCCACACAGAACGGTGTGATAAAGAAGACAAGACTGCAGGAATACTCAAGACCAAGAACAAACGGCGTCATCGCCATCGGACTGAGAGAAGGAGACAAGGTTATCGAAGTGCTGCTGACATCAGGAAACAGCGAGATAATCATGGCCAACAAGTTCGGCAAGGCCCTGAGATTCAACGAGTCTAAGGTTCGTGAGATGGGTCGTACAGCAACCGGAGTGAGAGGTATGCTCCTGAACGGCGACGACGACGAAGTTGTCGGAGTTATCGCCATAGAGCCAGAAACTGAGAACAATGTTCTCGTTGTGTCTGAGAAGGGCTACGGAAAGCGTTCGCCTATCGACGATTACAGAATCACGAACCGTGGCGGAAAGGGCGTCAAGACACTGAATATCAGCGACAAGACAGGACAGCTCGTTGCCATAAAGTCTGTGACCGACGACAACGACTTGATGATAATAAACAAGTCGGCTCTGACAATCAGAATCGCAGTCGCAAGCCTCAGAGTCATGGGTAGAGCAACACAGGGTGTCAAGCTCATCAACCTCGGCAAGAGAAACCAGAACGACGAGATAGCTTCTGTTTGTGTCGTTGACCACGAAGAAGAAGTGGAAAACGATGGAGTAGTGGACGACGCAGAAAACACCATTGAGAACAACAACGAATAGTAAACGCGTTTTGCGGCATACTATTTGAGAAAAACACAGATAATAACCACAAAAAACATAAGACATGAAAAAAATTGCAATTTGCGTGGCAATGCTTTTTAGTGCAGCAAGCGTTTTTTCACAAGTTGAAAAAATCAAGGAGGCCAAGAAGTTAGCAGGTGGCGAGACTCCAGATTTCGCCAAATCCATAAGAACAATAAATTAGGAAATACAGAACCCTGCGACAGCAAACGACGTTGACGTTTGGTACACAAAAGGACTCATTTATTCAAAGCAGTTCGAATTTGAGGCAGACAAGAGATTCCAGGTTCCTCCTCAAAATCCTGACGTGAACATCCAGAGCGAAGCCGCTTACAATGCTTACAAAGCATGGATAGTAGCAGACTCGCTGGACGTAATCGAAAGCCAGAACAACCCTAAGAGAAAAGGTAAGGTTAAGTACCACAACGAAATCGTGAAAAAGGTTTATGCCAACAAGGATTATCTGAACCAGTACGGCGCAAACCTTTATCAGGAGGGCAAAGTAATAGAGGCAAATAGGGTATTTGCTGATGTTGCAAACCTTCCAGAGACCAAGCTTTTCAAGGGTTACGAGAAGCTGAATCCTAACGACTCATTGTTCATCAACGCAACAGAGAACTACAAACTCACATTGAGAAGCGTATATTCGGAGGTTCTTAATTCTGGCGACACTGCCAAGGCAGAGAAAATCGCTGTAGATGCTAACAAGAAGTATCCAGAAGACCCAACATTCCTCACATACACGCTTCAGCACGACATCTGGGCTGGACGTACAGAGCAGGCTAAGACTAAGCTCGACAAAGCGATTCAGCTGAACCCAAACAGTTATGTTTATTACCTTGTCAGAGCGAACATCAACGGCTTGTCTTACGAGACTCGTTCCGCTGCTGATGCCGATTACAAGAAGGCTTTGAGCATGAAGCCAGACTCTTACGACATCACTTACGCATACGGCGACTACAAGAAGCAGGTGGGCGACGACCACTATGAGGAAGCTATCAACGTAGAAAGAAAAGACCCAGCTAAAGCAAAGGCAGAAAGACAGCTGTTTGTTTCAAACTACGAAGAGGCCATCACATACATAGAGAAGGCGAGAACAATGAAATCTTCTGCAGATGCGACATTGCTTGACAACTTGGCCAAGGTTTACGCAAAACTCCGTAGCTATTATTACAGCATCAAGGACAATGCAAACTTCAACAAGTACGACAAGCTTATGAAGGACACAAGAGCAGCGATGTATTAATCCGCGATAAAGCGAATCAAAAAAAACTCCGGTGCAATTAGCATCGGAGTTTTTTTGTTTTCATAATCCATAAGTTCCAGCAAAATCAATCAAATGAAAGAGTGCGAGAAACTCTGGATTTACTTATTTAACATAATATTAATTATGAGAAATTCATTTACCCAAAAGATGAGATAACTCTACTTAACATAATTAATCAGCATAAATCTAAGAATGCATAATCAACATTGGTGTGCGTGCATGGAAAACCATTTTTCTAGCAATGCTTGGATTAAACAATCTTGAGAAAATATTACGCTTGTATGAGTTAAGACTGATGACGTCAATGTTTTTCTCCTCGACGAACTTGTCAAGACCTTCCAGAATATTCGAATCCTTTATCAACGCATATTCTGTCTCGAGGTTCGGATATTGCTTCTTGAAATACTCCTGGATTCCGGCAAGCTTCACTTCATTCCACG
>JAGCQO010000090.1 GCA_017965125.1 Paludibacteraceae bacterium | reverse complement strand
GCTTTGAACATTTATTCGGACTATGACGAAGACGACCGGGAGGTATTTCACGAGACGCTGGTGCCTGTCAGCGATAAAATCGCCGAACTTCCGCAGCGGCATTCCGATTTGTGGGATATGTTCAAGGCAATCCCTAACAAACAGGATTTAGAGGCGTATGCCCAGTCGTTGCGCATGGAGGACCGCCGTAATGAGTTTTACGACCGCCTGAGGGCTTTTTCGTCTGTTCTGCAGACCGCATTGTCGACATGGGAGTTCCATGAAAAGAATGATGAAAAGACGATAAGACGCTACAAAGACGATCTGAATATGTTTTCGAAACTGCGTACTGCCGTTCAGTTGCGCTATTCCGATGCCATAGATTATAAGAAGTACGAAGCACGCATCGAAAACCTCGTGAATCATCATGTGGAAAGCGACGCAGTAAAGGTCATTACCAATCTTGTGAATATCTTCGACAAAGAGAATTTCCAGAAAGAGGTGGATAATATCGTAGGTACGGCAGCCAAAGCCGATACCATAGCAACTCGTACAGCGAAATACATCAACGAGAACATGGATTCAGACCCCGCGTTTTTCAAGAAGTTCTCGCAACTCATCAAAGAGACAATCGAGCAGTATGAGCAAGGACGTCTGACCGATAATGAATATCTGGAGAAGATGATGCAGTTCAAGGAGGATGTGCTGAACCACACCGACAGCGAATTGCCAGCCGAGTTTGAACACAACAACGCGGCAAAGGCCTATTTCGGAATCGCTCTGGAAAACTACAAGAGGCTATTCCCGGACAAACAAGTTATGGAAATGGCTATTGCCACAACAAAGGCTTTCTGTAATATTATCAACAACATCGTCGTGGTTGACAATTCTGTGTTGGTTGATTGGCAGTCAAAGAGTGATATAATAGGAAAAATGAAAATCGCATTGGAAGATGAATTGATTGACAATGTCAAACGGAAGTACCATCTGGATTTCTCATTCAATGACATGGATGTCATCATCGACAGTTGCATAGACGTGGCGAAGATATGGATCAAATAGTAAGAGACAGTATTCAATACGGCACCACAACGATAGATTTTGAACTGATGTTTGAAGACCGGAAAACGCTGAACATTCGTGTCAATCCCGATGGTTCTGTTTTTCTGAAAGCACCTGGCAACTCAACATTGGATGATGTTAAAGCGAAAGTTCGTAAAAGGGCAGGGTGGATATTGAGGCAGAAGCGGTATTTTGACTCGTTCGGAACGCCGGGCGTCGAACGTCAATATATAAGCGGTGAGTCGCATTTGTATCTTGGACGGCAATATATGCTCAGAGTGAGAGAGGGCAATGCAAACGCCGTTCATTACCAGAATAATATCATTGAAATTGAATGCCGCCATAAAAAGGATGCAGGCACTTTGCTGCGAATATGGTATCATCAGCGTGCAAATATCAAATTCAAGGAATATGCCCAACCAATCATAGAGAGATTTCTTTCTTATGGAGTCAAACCGCAATGCTTTTCCGTCAAGAAGATGGATAAGCGATGGGGGTATTGCACGGCAGATGGTCGCATTTCGCTAAACACACGACTCATTTGCGCTCCCAGATGCTGCATTGAGTATGTCATAACACACGAAATGTGTCATCTTGTATATCGGAATCATAACAAGGATTTCTACAATCTCCTTTCAAAGGAAATGCCCCATTGGGAGAAGTGGAAGACAAAGCTTGAGAAAATTATGATTTAGATGATATGTTTGTGAAATAGAGTAAATGAAACAAGTGTGAATTATATCAGGTGTCGGAGAAATCCGGCACCTTTTTTTGTGCTTACATTTCTGTCGTGCGGCTCTGCGTTTTTGGCATAAAACAAAATATTTCATTAAGTTTACAAAATGAAATGTTTTTTACCTCACCCATAATCTCACCCATAAAAAAGAGTGCGTATGTCAAGTATTGAGCTCGATATGATACAAACGGCTGGCATCGGCGCATTGGCGCTTGTTGTCGGCATGGTTTTGACGCGAAAGGTCGCTTTCCTGCAGAGGTTCTGCATACCGTCGCCAGTGAGTGGGGGTGTCATCTTTTCATTGCTGACCTTGGCGATGTACGGATGGCTTGATGTCGAGGTGTCGTTCGACGGCACTTTGAGGGATGTTTTCATGCTGGCGTTTTTCACCAGTGTCGGCTTCCAGTGCGACGTTAAGGTCATAAAGAAAGGCGGCAAGCTGTTGATTGCCATGCTCGTTCTGCTGGTGGGCATCATCATTTTGCAGAACCTGATGCCGATGGGAATCACAAAGCTCATGGGGGTTGACCCTTTGGTCGGCATGGCCACGGGCAGTGTCTCGATGACTGGCGGACACGGCATGGCAGGCGGATTTGCTGGCGTGCTTGAAAGCATGGGACTGCACGGTGCTGGGACGATAGGCATAGCGGCGGCCACATTTGGACTGGTAGCCGGCTCCATTCTTGGCGGACCTTTGGCCGAGAACCTTATCCGCACGAAACTCACCAAAGAACAGATACAGCCGCAGGACGAGGACCTTGACCCGGCGATGGCAGGCATCGAACTCGAGGAGGCGTCGCAGGCCGGCCGCGCTAAGCACATCAGCACTAACGAACTGGAATTCAAGCAGTATGCGAAGGCTACGTACAGCATCATCCTGATGATGGGCGCCGGCACCATACTGAGCTGGCTGCTCGCCAAGGCTGGACTCACGTTTCCAGCTTATTTTGGCGCCTTGGTTTTAGCCGCCGTCACACGTAACGCTCTGGGCTTCGTCGACTACAAGAAAGGCGGCAAGCGCGTGAAAGCCGACAGGCTGCTCGATATAGACCGGATTGTCAGCGTCGGCAACATCTGCATGTCCATGTTCCTTGGCATAGCGATGGCTTCCCTCAGGCTGTGGGAGCTTCAGAGCTTAGCCCTCCCGCTGATACTCATCCTTGTGTCGCAAGTGGTGCTGATGGCGCTGTATGCGCGCTTTGTGGCTTTCCCGGTGTTAGGTCGCAGCTACGACGCCGCCGTCATGTGTTCCGGCCTGTGTGGCTTCGGTCTCGGTGCGACGCCGACCGCCATGGCCAACATGGGCGCCGTTTGCTTTAAGTACCATTACGCCGTCAAGCCATTCCTCATAGTTCCTATCGTCGGCTCTATGTTCAGTGATGTCATAAACACAAGTATAATCACCCTTTTCCTTAATTTCATGTAGGGATGAAAAAAAGGGGAGTGTCAGAAACACCTTGACAATGCCTTGACGATATGACGAAAAAGCTCTAATTTTACAAGATTGTTTTAATGCTATGGAAAGGGGAGGATTCAAATAATGGCAAGAGAATAACCTCCATTGTAACTGTCCATACGATTGGAATGCATTCCTTGTCAGGAAGAAACCTATGAAGCCATAATATAATTGCAATATGAACAACGAAAATAATAAAGGGTACGTTTACATACTCACAAATCCAAGCTTTCGCGAAGATTGGGTCAAGATAGGAAAGAGCTCGCGTCCTGTGGATGTGCGTTCTAAGGAGTTGGATAATACGGCAGTTCCTCTGCCATTTGAGATTTATGCTACTTTGAAGACCTCGAAATTTGACAAGGTTGAAAAGCAGATTCACAAGCAGATTGACCGCTTGACGGATTTGCGCATTCGGCAGAATCGAGAATTCTTCAATATTGCCCCTTCTGTAGCACTTGATATAATGCGCGACATTGCCGATTTGCTTGAAGACGCAGAACTGGCTGTTTACGTTGATGGAAAACCTGTCGTTAGCAGTAGTAAGGAAGAGGATAAAAAGATAAAAGCAGCAAATGATGAAAGTAAACGTAAAAGAACAAAACCTGCATTCAAATTCCACATGGTAGGTCTTAATGTCGGTGATACAATCATTTTTGATGCTCTTAATATTCCAGTTAAGATAGCTTCCGACGACAAGATAGAATACGAAGGTCGCCTATGGTCACTTTCTGCCTTTACAGCAGAGTTTTTGCCAGAAGAGATGCAGAACACATCAGGCGCATATCAAGGACCAAAGTATTTTAGTTGTAATGGCAAAACGATGTGGCAGATGAGATTGGAGAGAGAAGACGAGGAATAATCAATTTACAAAAAAGCGGACAGCATAAATCACGACGCGATGGGCGAGGTGAAGAACCGATAAAAAACTCGGCAGAATGCCAAAGAAGAACTTGAAGGACAATCCTTTTGCCGCTCATGTTTTTCTTCACTTCCAAAACTTGCTGCTGTTTTTTAGAGTTCTCGTTTTTTTGAGTAATTTTGCCCAAATTATGCGTAAACTCATATATATATTGGCAGCGCTTGCTTTCACGGCGTCTTCCGCGTATGCGAAACCAAGCCTAAAGAAGAAAAAACGCGAGCCGTTCAAGGTCTGGAACCTGACCGAGAACACTGGCTCGAAGCTGGAGGCGTCTTTCGACACGACGACCACAGCCTTCGCCAATTACACCCCGATGAACGCATACAGCATCGCCAATTCCTATAACGGAACGTGGGGCTCGCCGCTGCAGTCGAAGATTTGGCTCGACAGAACTGAGGATACCGATTTCCCTTTTACCACGCCCTACGATGCTTATTTCATTTCGCCTTCCGAACTGCCTTACTTCGACACTAAGACGCCTTTCGCGTCGCTGAACTACCAGACGTTCGGATTCAACCAGACTACAGAGGACAACTTCAACGCTTTGTTCTCGGTCAATGCCAACAAGAAATTCAACATCTCGGCTCTCGTGGACTACATGCGAGCTATGGGTATGTACACAAACCAGGCGACGAAGCAAATCAAGGCCGGACTGTGGGGCTACTACCACGGCAAGCGCTACGAGGCCAATGCCGCCTACATGTACCAGCAGTTCTTCAACGAGGAGAACGGCGGTGTGACCTCGACCGACTACGTGACCAACAGCTCGATGCACCCCGACAACCCCGTGCAGATACCTGTGAACCTGAACAACGAGGCGCAGTCGAGACTCAAGTCGCATTACGTGTTCTTTAACCAGAAAGTGCATTTGGCTCTGCGCAAGGTGCAGCTCGACTCTGTGCGTGTGGAGTACAAACCGATTTTCTCGGCGTTCCACACCTTCAATTTCCAGCAGTTCGACAAGCGATACAGAGAGGACAGCGCAAGCGTTTTCTATAACACTCCGGCGGTCAATCCTGTGACGAAGGACTCGGCGCGTCAGTATTCGGTGCGCAACCATGTCGGCGTGTCGCTGGACGAGGGTTTCTCGAAGTACGTGCCGTTCTCGCTCATCGCATACGCCGGACACGAGTGGATGCAGTACAAGTACTTAGAGGACAGCGCGACGGTGAAAGACCATGAGAACAACATTTTCGTGGGCGCCGAGCTGTCTAAGAGAACGGGAAAGAATCTCTTTTTCGACATCAACGGCGAGGTGTTCGTCGTGGGTCCGTCGGCAGGAACAGTCAATGTCGATGGCAAGGTGAAGACGGTTTTCCCGCTGAAAAAGGACACGATTGGATTCTCGGCCGACGTGGCGTTCTCAAACAAAAAGCCAAGCTACTGGGACGATAAATACGCATCGAACTACACAGGGCTTTGCCGCGATAACCATTTCGACATGATGCAGAAACTCCACGTCGGCGCAAAGGCTTCGTGGCAGAATAAATATGTGGAGCTCGGAGTTTCGGCTGGCTTCGACAACCTGAGCAATTATGTTTACTACGGCAACGACGCTAATCCTACGCAGTATGCGCCGTCAATCCAGATAATCAGCGGTAGGGCAGACGTGAACCTGAACGCGTGGATATTCCACCTCGACAACTCGCTTGTTTACCAGCAATCGTCAAACACATCGATTATAGACCTGCCTACGTTCTCGGCCTACAGCAACCTGTACGTGTTCTTCCCGCTGTTCAGGGTGCTGAAGACGCAGATAGGTGTCGATTGCTATTATAACACAGCATATTACGCACCTAAGTATATGCCTGTGACTGGCGTGTTCTACACCCAGCAGGACACCAAGGTCGGAAACTATCCTTTGCTCTCGGCTTATATCAATTTCCATTTATACACCGCTCGTTTCTTCTTCAAGTATTATCACTTCAACGAGAGCTTCATGAACCACCAGTACTTCTCAATGCCGAACTATCCTCTCTACGAGGGTCGTTTCCAGATGGGACTGGCGTGGAATTTCTTTGATTAACGGTTGGCTTGCCGCCTAAATGTTTACAGACTATGGCACAGGAGACTTTTAAGGAAAAACTGCAATGGGCTATGCATAAGCTCAAACTCTTTTTGCTGCTTCTGAAGGCATGTTCAGTGGAGGCGTGCAAGATGTCGGTGCATGGACTGTGGTTCCTGTTGCGCAAGTCGGCGATGCTCATCGCTGCGGCGTTCGTTTTCTTGGGAAAAAGCATCGTTCTGCTGTTCAAATCCATAGGCAAATTCTGGCTGCTTTTGAACGGAAGGCAGAGAATTATTCTGTCATTGTCATTGTTGCTGATTCCGGCCGCGGTCTTTTTCGTCTCGTGGTTCAAGGCGACGTCGAATGGCGGCGAATGGCATTTCAGGAGTTCCAGTACACTCGTCGTCGCTACGGATTACAGCGCGCTTGACTATTTCATAGCGAATGGGGTGGAACAGGGCTTTCAATATGAGCTTGTTAACTCATTTGCCAAGAGTGTTGACATGGATGTGGAGTGGAAACTCGAGAATGACCTCGCGAAATCCATCGAGATGCTAAATAACGGAGATGTTGACCTCATTGCCCGTCCGATACCCGTCACGACGGAGATGCGTGAGCAGGTCTTGTTCTCCAAGCCGATACTTCAGACACGCAAGGTCTTGGTGCAGAGGAAGGCGGAGTACAACGACTCCATCGAGCCAATCAGAGACCAGCTCGAGCTTGCCGGCAAGACGATTTACGTGCCGAATGATTCGCCTGACATCCTTAGGCTCAGGAACTTAGCCGACGAGATAGCCGACACCATCATAATCAAGGAAATGCCGGACTACCAGGCGCAGCAGCTCATCGTCATGGTGGCGAAGGGCGACATCGACTATGCCGTGTGCGACGAGAAGGAGGCCATGGAGGCGGCCGAGTCGCTGCCGGAGATAGACTACGCCACAGCCGTCGGATTCCATCAGCTGCATTCGTGGGCCATACGCAAGTCCAACTCCGACCTATGCGCAAAAGTCGATACCTTCCTTACTCATTACAAATCGACTAAGGAATACCGTAAACTATACCTGAAGTATTATTCTCCGCAGTGATTAGAAGCTCTGCGACAGCGGAATAGCGGTCGTGTGCTTTATCTCCTTCAGCACGAAGATTGAGTGGAGCGAACCGATCGCGTCGATGACACCAAGTCTGTTCTGCACGAAGTCCTGATAGTGCTCCATGTCCTTGACGACGATTTTCAGCATGTAGTCGTAGTCGCCGGAAATGTTGTAGCAGCCGGTGATTTCCTCGATTTGCTCGACTGCCTCGGTGAACATGAGCATGTACTCGCGGCTGTGCTTCTTCAGTCGGATGTTGCAGAACACCGATATGTTCTTGATTTTCGCAGGGTCAAGAACAGCCATGTATTTCTTGATGTATCCCTTCTTCTCAAGCTGCTTTACGCGTTCGAACACCGGAGTAGGCGACAAGCTTACTTTCGCGGCGAGCTCCTTGGTTGTTAGATTCGAGTCCTCTTGCAGGATTCGCAAGATTTTAATGTCTGTTGCATCAAGTGTGTTTGCCATGTTTTTGTTTGTTATAGTAGGTTAGTGTATAGATTTTTATTCTTTGTTAATGCGAATAGGAAAACCGTTTAGGTCTTTTCTTCCTGTTCGGAATGCAATTTTAGTTTTTTATTCTAAAACAAAAAAGAAAACTATGGAAAAAATGATATTATAGGCAGAAGAACATAACAAAATAACTAACTTTGCGGAACGATTTAACATACCTTGTAAATACACTAATTCATATAACTTAAAATCAAGATGACAAACAAAAGAAAGTTAGGAACACTCTGTGTTCAGGAAGGCTGGAAGCCGAAGACGGGCGAGCCTCGTGTTTTGCCGGTTTACCAAAGCACGACATTCAAGTACGACAACACTCAGCAGATGGCTGACCTGTTCGACTTGAAGATAAGCGGATATTTCTACACCCGTCTGCAGAACCCGACAAACGACGCTGTCGCAAGCAAGATAGCTGCGCTTGAGGGTGGTGTGGCTGCAATGCTCACTTCTTCCGGACAGGCCGCTTCTTTCTACTCTATATTCAACGTTTGCGAGGCAGGCGACCACTTCATCTCTTCTTCCACTATCTACGGCGGAACATACAACCTTTTCGCTGTGACAATGAAGAAGCTCGGCATCGAGGTGACATTCGTTGACCCAGACGCAAGCGAGGAGGAGATAAGCAAGGCTTTCCGTCCTAACACAAAGGCTGTCTTCGGCGAGACTATCGCTAATCCGGTCCTCAACGTGCTGGACATCGAGAAGTTCGCTCGTCTTGCCCACAGTCACGGCGTTCCTTTGATTATTGACAATACATTCCCGACACCTATAAACTGCCGTCCTTTCGAGTTCGGTGCCGACATCGTCATCCACTCGACAACTAAGTACATGGACGGTCATGCGACAGCAGTGGGCGGTGTGATCGTGGACAGCGGAAACTTCGACTGGGACGCTCATGCGGACAAGTTCCCTGGCTTGACCCAGCCAGACCCAAGCTACCACGGTCTCGCTTATAGCAAGGCTTTCGGCAAGGGCGCTTACATAACTAAGGCAACCGCACAGCTGATGAGAGACCTTGGCTCGATACAGTCGCCACAGAACGCATTCCTGCTGAACCTCGGACTCGAGACTCTGCACTTGAGAGTGCCACGTCACTGCGACAACGCTCTGACTGTCGCTCAGTACCTGGAGGAGAATCCGGAAGTCGCTTGGGTCAACTACGCAGGCCTGAAGTCAAGTCCATACTACGAGTTGGCTCAGAAGCAGTTCACTGACGGCAGAAGCTGTGGTGTCGTGACATTCGGCATAAAGGGCGGCCGTGAAAGGTCAATCAAGTTCATGGACAGCCTGAACCTTACATGTATTGTGACACACGTTGCCGACGCGAGAACATGCGTTTTGCATCCTGCGAGCCATACCCACAGACAGCTCACCGACGAGCAGCTCATCGCAGCTGGCGTTCGTCCTGACTTGATAAGATACTCAGTTGGTATAGAGGATGTTGAGGATATTATAAATGATTTGGAGCAAGGATTCAAGGCGCTTTAAATATGAAATAGATGATTGTTTGACTATTTAAAGAGAGGAGGGGAATATGCCATTAAACATTGCTGACACATTACCTGCTATTGATATTCTGAAGAAAGAGAATATCTTCGTGATTGACAAGACAAGAGCGGATTCGCAAGACATCCGCCCGATGAAGATCGTGTGTCTTAACCTCATGCCTCTGAAAATAGCAACAGAAACTGACGTTGTAAGACTGCTTTCCAACACTCCGCTTCAGATTGAGCTTGAATTCATGAAGCTCGGAAGCCATATCTCGAAGAACACTTCCCAGGAGCACATGAGAGAGTTCTATGTGGACTTCTCGGAAATAAGAAAACGCAAGTACGACGGACTCATAATCACCGGCGCCCCTGTGGAACAGCTTAAGTTTGAGGACGTTAATTACTGGGAGGAGCTGACCGAGGTTATGGACTGGGCGAAGGAGAATGTTACGTCCACGATTTTCATCTGCTGGGCTGCTCAGGCTGCTATGTATTATTACTACGGTGTGCCTAAGTACCAGCTTCCGAAGAAACGCTTCGGAGTCTTCGAGCATAAGACTCTGGACCCGCTGAATCCGTTGTTCAGAGGCTTCGACGATGTGTTCTTCATGCCTCACAGCCGCCATACGGAGATAAAGGAGGAGGACGTGAAGAAGGTTCCAGGGCTGCAAATCGTGGCGTCAAGCGAGGAGGCCGGTCCTTCAATTCTGATAGCGAGAAACGGAAAGGAAGTCTTCATAACGGGTCATATCGAGTACGCTCCGGACACGTTGGACAAAGAGTACAAGCGCGACCTTCTCAAGGATCTGCCTATTGATATTCCGAAGAATTATTATCCGAACGACGATTATACGCAGAAACCTGTGGTCAGATGGCGTTCGCATGCTAATCTTTTGTATTCCAACTGGTTGAACTACTACATTTATCAGGAGACGCCTTACGACATTAGAGAAATCATGTAATAAGCGTTCCCGATGGATGCGGAAATAAAAATAGAGAGCTTTGCGGCTCTCTATTTTCGTTTTGGTATGTTGCGCTCTCCGTGGGCTTTAGATGTAGTATTCTGCGATGTCCACAAGTCCGGAACGTATCGCCACCCTTATGGCCTCGTGCACGTTGTTCACGTCCAGTTTGCGGAAGATGTTCTTGCGGTGCGTGTTCACTGTGTGGAACGACAGGCATTTCTCGGCCGCAATTTCCTTTGTGGTCTTTCCTGTGGCTATTTCCTTCAGTATGACTATTTCCGACTTTGTGAGCTGTGTTGCGGTGCTTGCGAGCTCGTTTTTCTTCTCGTTTATCAAGCGGTTGGTTATCTCGTTGCAGATGAAGTGCGAGCCTTTCACGGCGGAGTCAATCGCCCATTTGATCTCGGCTTCGTTGTCGCCTTTCAGCACGAGGCAGAAAGAGTTGTACGACGAAATCTTGTGGATGAAGTCCAGCGAAAGGTCTTCCGAGAAAATCAGGAAATGAGCGTCGCTGAATTTCTCTTTTAGAATCACAAGTTCGTCGGTTGAAGTGAAGTTGAGGTTTGTGTAGTCCATTATGACGACAGATTCGGGGTCGGATTTCAGCAATGCGATTATCTCCGATTTGCTGAAGGCTGTGTCGATGGTGTTCTCTGCGTTTCGCTGCAGTATGAACTCGATTCCGAGCCTTGTTATGTCCTGATTGTCTGCTATTATGAAGTGTGCCATATATGCGTTGTTTGTAATGCAGTAAATATGTGGCAAAAATAATTATTATGCCATAACTACAAAGTAAAAATGCCGCTTTATGGAGAAAAATATAATAAAATGATTGTGTTTGCACGAAATAGTTCGCTTTGTGAAAATGTTTTGTCGATGGCTATGAATAGCGCCGAAAGCCGATATGGATGTTTTCTTTCTTGTTCATGCAGCAAACATAATGGGTGAGCGTGAATAAAAAAAAGGCTTGCGAAAAAAAATCGCAAGCCTTCGTTATGATATTTCGGAATTTATTATCCCAGCAAGCTGAATGAAGCTGTAAGACCAGCCATTACGATAGATACCATAGACATCAGCTTAATAAGGATGTTAAGTGATGGGCCTGAAGTATCCTTGAATGGGTCACCTACAGTGTCGCCAACGACAGTAGCCTTGTGGTTCTCTGAACCCTTGCCACCGAAGTTGCCTTCCTCAACGTACTTCTTAGCGTTGTCCCATGCGCCACCTGCGTTAGCCATGAAGATAGCCAGAACGAAGCCTGCGCCAAGTCCGCCGATCAAGAGACCGAGAACACCAGGAACACCAAGAACAACTCCTACGATGATAGGAATAAGGATGGCGAGGATAGAAGGGAGAATCATCTCCTTCTGTGCGCCCTTAGTAGAAATCTCAACGCAACGAGCGTAGTCAGGCTTCTGAGTTCCCTCGAGGATTCCAGGGATAGCCTTGAACTGACGACGAACCTCGTTAACCATCTGCTGAGCAGCACGGCCAACTGCGTTCATTGTAAGACCGCAGAAGAGGAATGCCATCATCGCACCTACGAACACACCTACGAGAACAACTGGGTTCATGAGGTGAACGTTGTATGCGTCCATGAAGTCAACCAAAGAAGCCTTAGTAGCGTCAACACCATTAGGCAATGCTTCGCCAACTCTCACGAGAGCGATCTTGATTTCCTCAACGTAAGAAGCGAGGATGGCAAGAGCTGTAAGAGCTGCAGAACCGATAGCGAATCCCTTACCAGTGGCAGCAGTTGTGTTGCCAAGAGCGTCGAGCGCATCGGTACGACGGCGAACCTCAGGGTCGAGACCGCTCATCTCAGCGTTACCACCAGCGTTGTCGGCGATAGGGCCGTAAGCGTCAGTAGCAAGTGTGATACCGAGTGTTGAAAGCATACCTACGGCAGCGATACCGATTCCGTAAAGTCCCTTTGAGATAGACTCAGCAGTCATTTCAGGCTCGAATCCGTTAGCGCAAAGGAATGAAAGGATGATAGCCACGCCGATAGTGATAACAGGGATAGCTGTAGAAAGCATACCGAGACCGATACCAGAGATGATAACAGTCGCAGGGCCTGTCTCTGAGCTCTCTGCTACCTTCTTAGTATGAGCGTAGCTCTGAGAAGTGTAGTACTCTGTAGCCTGACCGATGATAACACCGGCAGCAAGACCAACAACAACAGAGAATGAAATTCCCAGCCAGTTGTTAAGTCCGAGAGCATAAAGAATTCCGAATGTAGCTATGGCGTTGAGAACGGCAGCAGTGTTAGTACCGCGACCGAGAGCGCCGAGAAGCTGCTTCATGCCAGCGTCCTCCTTAGTGCGAACCAAGAAGATACCGATGAGCGAAAGGATAACGCCAACGGCAGCGATGAGCATAGGAGCGAGAACAGCCTTCAACTGACCTTCAGCGCAGTTTGCGTAAGCAGCAGCACCGAGAGCGGCAGTAGAAAGGATAGAACCAGCGTATGACTCGTAAAGGTCAGCACCCATACCAGCCACGTCACCTACGTTGTCACCAACGTTGTCGGCGATTGTAGCAGGGTTACGAGGGTCGTCCTCAGGGATGCCAGCCTCAGTCTTACCAACAAGGTCAGCACCTACGTCGGCAGCCTTAGTATAGATACCACCGCCGACACGTGCGAAGAGCGCCTGAGTAGATGCACCCATACCGAATGTCAGCATTGTGGTTGTGATGATAATCAGTTTCTGACCGCCATCTGCATCAATGAAGTGGTTCAAGATAAGGAACCAAACAGATACGTCGAGCAGAGCAAGACCTACAACTGTAAGACCCATAACTGCTCCTGAGCGGAACGCTACTTTCAATCCGCTGTTAAGCGAATTCTGCGCTGCGTTTGCAGTACGTGCAGAAGCGTAAGTCGCAGTCTTCATGCCGAAGAAACCTGCAAGACCAGAGAAGAAACCTCCAGTCAGGAATGCGAATGGTACCCAGCTGTTCTGCAGTCCGAAGTACGCCATGATAGCGAAGATCACTGCAAGAACAACAAACACAATCAGCACAATCTTGTACTGCTGCTTCAAATAGGCCATCGCTCCTTTACGGACACTGAGTGCTATGTCTGCCATAGTCTCGGTACCCTCACTTTCCTTCATCATCTGCTTAAAGAAGAAGAAGGCGAATCCTAAAGCCACTACAGAGGCTAAAAGGACCAAATAAACGATACAATCCATTTTTTGAATTTGTTATTAAATAAATTAAGTTAGTAAAACGCAGGACCAGACGGTCCTTTTATTGCGCACGCAAAATAAACGAATTACTTTCACAATGCCAAATAAACGCAAATTATGAATGACATAAAAAAACAAAAAAAATAACTATTGGGAAGGAGCTTTCAAAAGCGTCTCTCAAATAATTCCGAGATAAAAATCAAACAGTGTCTGAATATGATTTGACGGAAGCAGGATTTTGCCTTGTCAACCGACGGCAAAAGCGCATTTTAATAGATGTATATTTACTAAGTTCTCAATATTTTTCTATATTTGTGTTTTTAATCAAACAAGCATACACAATTAAAATTTATGGATTTGAACTTTTCGGGATTGGCCGTGGGAGTGTCGTTGATTTTGATGATTGGAATTTTTCATCCTGTAGTCATAAAAGCGGAATATTATTACGGAACTAAGTGTTGGCCAGTATTTGCCATAGTCGGAACGGCTGCAGTGGTGGCTTCCTTGCTGATAGAGAACTTTATTGTTTCCACAATTTTCGCGGCGCTCGCATTCTCGTTGTACTGGAGCATTCTGGAGATTTTCGAGCAGAAGAAGAGAGTGGAGCGAGGCTGGTTTCCGATGAATCCTAAGAGAAAAGACGAATACAATATAAAGAAGTAGTAACTACATAAATAAAATAGACTGTCAATGAAAAAGAAAACGATTATAATTGAAGTCCTTGTCATGGCGCTTTTGGGTGCCGGACTTGCTGTTTGGGGAAACATCGAAAGCGGAAACGACGAAGCTGTGGCTGAGACAACGGAGCAAGCACCTTCGGAAGAGGCCGCCGAACAGCCGGAAGAAGTCATAATCGATTGCAACTACACATTTGACGAGGCTCTCGAAGGCAGCAGGGCTCCACAGACACTGATTGACAACCTGTCGCTTTACGAGGTGAAATACATCTCGACCGACGGAAAACTCCACCAGGGCCAGGTGCTCTCTAACAAGGAGATAGAGCAGGACGTCAAGGAGATGTTCGAGATAATGCTCAGAGAGAAATTCGTGGTGGAGAAGGTTATTCCTATCGTGAAATACGACTGGGACGACAACAAGTCCATGGAGGATAACAACACTTACAGCTTCTGCTACAGAGACATGAACTACTCGTTCCACGCCAACGGTCTGGCGATTGACATAAACCCATATTTCAATCCACAAAGATGGAAAGGCGAGTGGAGAAACGTGAGAAAGGACAAGCCTGTGGGCGCTGTCTATGACACTACACGCAACGGAACGTTCATCGAAGGCAGCGTGATAGTGAACGAATGGAAGGCAAGAG
>JAGCQO010000089.1 GCA_017965125.1 Paludibacteraceae bacterium | reverse complement strand
AAATCCTCATCAAGGCTTCAAACGGAGCCAGCGACTTCGGCAACAAGTTCGGACAGCCGCTCATCTGCGGTTCGCTCCTCACTTTCGAACACGATGAGAACAACAAGCACTACGGATACGACAAAGTCATAATGCTCGCCGGCGGTGTGGGCTTCGCCAAGAAGTCTGACTCAATAAAAGGCACTCCAGAGAAGGGCGAGAAAATCGTCATAATCGGTGGCGACAACTACCGCATCGGTATGGGCGGCGGCGCGGTTTCTTCTGTAGAGACTGGCAAGTACTCAAACGCCATTGAGCTCAACGCCGTGCAGAGAGCCAACCCTGAGATGCAGAAAAGAGCTGCCAACGTAATCAGAGCCGTAGCCGAGAGCGACGACAACCCAATCGTCTCAATACACGACCACGGCGCAGGAGGCCACTTGAACTGCTTGTCTGAGCTGGTGGAATCGACAGGAGGAAAAATCGACATGGACGCTCTGCCAATCGGCGACGTCACACTCAGTGACAAGGAGATAATCGGCAACGAAAGCCAGGAGAGAATGGGATTCGTGGTCGAGGAGAAGGACATCGAGAGAATCAAGAGAATCGCCGACAGAGAAAGATCTCCAATGTACGTTGTGGGCGAAACGACCGGCGACATGAACTTCGTGTTCAAGCACGAGAACGGCAAGACGCCTATCAACATGCCTCTCGAATACATGTTCGGAAAGCCTCCACGCACTGTGATCAAGGACCACACTGTGAAAGAGACGTTCGAGCCTGTGACTACAGACCTGAAGAAAATAAAGGAATACATAGAGCAAGTGCTGCAGCTTGAGGCTGTTGCCTGCAAGGACTGGTTGACAAACAAGGTTGACCGTTCGGTGACAGGCAAGGTGGCGCGTCAGCAGACAGTGGGACAGATTCAGTTGCCATTGGCTGACTGCGGAGTCGTAGCCCTCGACTACAAGGGCAAGGCCGGCATCGCTACTTCTATCGGACACGCGCCTATAGCTGCGCTCGTAAACCCTGCGTCTGGCTCAATACTGAGTATCGCCGAAGCCCTCACCAACATCGTTTGGGCTCCGCTGTACGACGGCATCGACAGCATCTCGCTCTCAGCCAACTGGATGTGGCCATGCAAGAACGAAGGCGAGGACGCAAGACTCTACAAGGCTGTTCAGGCTTGCTCTGAGTTCGCCATAGAGTTGGGCGTGAACATCCCAACAGGTAAGGACTCGCTCTCAATGACTCAGCAATACGGCAAGGACAAGGTGTTCTCACCTGGAACGCTCATCATATCGGCCGCAGGCGAGGTCAGCGACGTCAAGAAGGTTGTCACTCCAAACGTGGTGAATGACCCTAAGACAACTCTGATTCACATCGATTTCTCGTTCGACACGATGAAGCTCGGCGGCTCGGCGCTCGGACAGATACTCGGCAAGGTGGGCGACGAAGTTCCTACTGTAAAATACCCTGAGTACTTCAGAGACGCATTCAACGCTCTGCAGAGCCTCGTGGAGGACGGCAAGATACTCGCAGGCCACGACATCTCAGCCGGAGGTTTGATAACCACCCTGCTTGAAATGGCGTTCGCTAACTCTAAGGGCGGTCTGAAAATCGACCTCAGCGAGTTGCAAGAGGCCGACATCACAAAGCTGCTGTTCGCCGAGAACCCTGGCGTCGTAATACAAATAAAGGACAGCGACAAGGCTTCTGTCCTGGGCAAGCTCGACGCAGAAGGCGTTGGTTACGCAATCATAGGAAAGCCACAGAGCGACAGAGTGTTAGACATAAAGAAGAACGACTACTCTATCAAGCTCGACATTGACCACCTGAGAGACTTCTGGTTCAAGTCATCATACCTGCTCGACAGAAAGCAGTCTGGCAAGGAGTGCGCAAACGAGCGTTTCGAGAACTACAAGAAGCAACCGCTCATCTACAACTTCAGAAGCGACTTCACCGGCACACTTATGCAGTACGGCTTGAGCACAGACCGCAAGGGACGTTCAGGCATCAAGGCAGCCATAATCCGTGAGAAGGGAACAAACGGCGAAAGAGAAATGGCTTACTCAATGTACCTCGCCGGATTCGACGTCAAGGACGTGCACATGACCGACCTCGCAAGCGGTAGAGAGACACTCGAGGACATCAACCTCATCGTGTTCTGCGGCGGATTCTCTAACTCCGACGTTCTCGGCTCGGCCAAAGGATGGGCAGGAGCGTTCAAGTACAACTCAAAGGCAAAGGAGACGCTTGACAAATACTACGCGAGAAAGGACACTCTTTCGCTCGGTATCTGCAACGGCTGCCAGCTCATGGTTGAGCTCGACCTGCTGAACCCAGAGCACGAGAAGAAGACCAAGATGCTGCACAACAACTCGCACAAGTTCGAGTCTTCGTTCCTCGGCCTGACCATCCCAGAGAACAACTCTGTGATGTTCAAGACGCTCTCTGGCAGCAGCCTCGGAGTATGGGTAGCGCACGGAGAAGGCAAGTTCCACCTCCCTATGGGCGAAAGCGCATACAACATCGTAGCGAAATACACCTACAAGGACTACCCTGCCAACCCTAACGGTTCGGACTTCTCTGTAGCCGGCATCTGCTCTAACGACGGCAGACATCTCGCCATGATGCCACACCTCGAAAGAGCGATATTCCCATGGCAGTGGGCATATTACCCAGAGAACAGAAAGAACGACATCGTCACTCCATGGATCGAAGCGTTCATCAACGCAAGAAAATGGATTGAAGAAAACAAGAAGTAATAATAAAGTGAATAAAATCAGCACCCTCAGGCTTGAATGTCCTGAGGGTGTTTTTTTATTATGTAACAGACAAAAGACATAATGAAAAAGCACAAATAGTATTTCTTAATAAAGGAAGAAAAAGTTATATTTGCGAGTTATTAATACAATTTATAATCCAAGCAAAAACAAACACACAAAACATATGAGTTTTTT
>JAGCQO010000088.1 GCA_017965125.1 Paludibacteraceae bacterium | reverse complement strand
GGAGTCGCAGTTGCCTCTGACGGCTACGATTCTGTCCGACAGACTGTTGAGCGCCTCGGTTATGCCCTTTGGGTCGATGCCTTCGGGTATGGAGTTGCGCGGACCGTAGTTGAGCACGTCGCCCAGCAGCAGTAGCATGTCGCATTTCTCCTGGCGGAAGATGTCGAGCACGGTCTGGAGCCTCGGCAGCGAGCCGTGTATGTCGGAGACTATCAGGTATTTCATGTCGTTTTATGAATTCATTATCTGTTCGATGTAGTCAAGCAGCTCGGTGCGTCCTTCGGCAGCCGACGACGATGTTATGAATGTCGGTGGCAGTTCCTCCCACTCCTCGAGTAGCTTTTTCTTGTACGCCTCGATGTTGTTCTTCAGTTTGAGTTTCGAGAGTTTGTCGGACTTTGTGAAGACGATGGAGAACGGCACACCGTTGGCGCCGAGGAACCTCATGAACTCAAGGTCTATCTCCTGTGGCTCGTGGCGGCAGTCTATGAGCAGAAAGAGGTTGTACATCTGCTCTCTGTTCAGCACGTAGCTGTCTATCATCTTCTTCAGCTGCTCCCTTTGCGTCTTGCTGCGTTGCGCGTATCCGTAGCCCGGCAGGTCAACGAGATACCAGCTTTTGTTTATCAGGAAGTGGTTTATGAGCAATGTCTTTCCCGGTGTTGACGAGGTCTTGGCGAGTCCTTTGTGGTTCGTCAGCATGTTTATGAGCGACGATTTGCCGACGTTTGAGCGGCCGATGAACGCGAACTCAGGCATGTCGCCTTCAGGACATTTTCTTACGTCGGTGTTGCTTATTACGAATTCAGCGTGTTTTATTTCCATGGTTAATCAGTTTTTTCTTTTATTATTAGATATGAGCATCATTCCGGCTATGGTCAGGAGCGCGTTAAGCATAAGCAGCTCGTAGCCGAATTTGTAGTCTAAGTATGTTCTTGATGTGTAATCGATTATGGCGATTATGACAGGCGAGAGAATCGCAATCCAAGGCATGTGCTTGTCCTTGATGCTGCGTTTGGTGAACAGTCCGTAGATGAACATTCCCAGGAGCGGACCGTAGGTGTATGACGCGAGGCGGTAGATGGTGTCGATGATGCTGTTGTCTCTTCCGAGCGTGTCTATGGCTATGATAATCAGGAAGAAGACGATGCAAGTGATGATGTGGACAGCCATGCGTGTCTTGTTCTGTTTCTTGTGGCTTATCTTGTTGATGCCGATTATGTCAACCGAGAAAGAGGTGGTCAGCGACGTGAGTGCGGAGTCGGCGCTGGAGAATGACGCGGCGACAATTCCGATTATGAAGAACACCGACACTGACAGCCCCAGCTGGTCGCTCGCGAACATGGGCAGAAGCTGGTCGCCAGCCTGCGGAACGGCTATGCCCTTGGCTTGGGCAAGGAACACCAGCAGCGCGCCGAGCGAGAGGAACAGCAGGTTGACCGGGAAGAAGCACAGTCCGTAGGTTATCATGTTCTTCTGCGACTCCTTGAGTGTCTTGATGGACAGGTTTTTCTGCATCATGTCCTGGTCGAGTCCGGTCATGACGATGACGATGAAAATGCCGCTGAAGAACTGCTTCCAGAAGTTCTGTGTCGAAGCCCAGTCGCTGAACACGAACGTGCGCGACATCTCGGACGCGGCGATGTTGCCGACGGCTTCGGCTGTGGTCCAGTCGAGTTCCCTTATGACGTTGATGATAATGAGGACGAGGGCGCTGAGCAGCACGAGCGTCTGCAGCGAGTCGGTCCAGATTATGGTCTTTATGCCGCTTTTGAATGTGTAAAGCCAGATGAGGAAAATTATGATAGCCACCGACAGCGGGAACGACATACCGAACTTGGCGAAGACGAGCGAGTGGAGCAGTGTGGCCACGATGAAGAGCCTTGCCGCCGCGCCCGTGATTTTAGACAGCAGGAAGAAACTGGCGCCGGTGCGGTAGCTGCGTGTGCCGAGCCTTTGGTTCAGGTACTCATAGACGGTGGTGAGCCTGAGCTTGTAATAGATGGGCAGCAGCACGAACGCCACGATGATGTAGCCGAAGATGAATCCGATGCACATCTGCAGATAGGTGAATCCGATGCTCGTCACCATGCCTGGGACGGAAACGAACGTCACGCCGGAGATGGACGTGCCTATCATGCCGAACGCCACAATGTACCATGGCGACTTCCTGTTGCCGAGGAAGAAGGCTTTGTTGCCGTCGTTTCTCTTGCCAGTGATGAACGAGACGAGCAGCAGTAGCAGAAAATATCCGGCGATTATGGCGATTATGGTGTATTCGGAAAGCATCAGGTTTTCAGTTGTTATTTTGCTTTAAGCAAAGTTATTTCTTTTTCGTACATTTGCAAGGATATGGGGATGTCCCCAATCTTCACAAAGATACAATAAATAATGAACGACGAACAGTATCCTTCGCAGTTGTTGCAGAATGCGGTTGATGAATTTTCCAAGCTGCCGGGCATAGGACGAAAGACGGCTTTGAGGCTGGTGCTTAACATGCTCAGACGCGACAAGGAGGACGTGAGCCGTTTCGCCAATTCGGTGCTGAGGCTGCGCAACGAGGTGCGTTACTGCAGTGTGTGCCACAACATCTCGGACACGGAGACATGCCAGATTTGCTCCAACCCTTCGAGAGACGGCTCGATAATATGCGTTGTGGAGACGGTGAAGGACGTGATGTCGGTCGAGAACACGCAGCAGTACAGAGGCCTGTACCATGTGCTCGGCGGAGTCATATCGCCCATGGACGGCATAGGGCCCAACGACCTGGAGATAGAAAGCCTTGTGAAGCGCGTCTCGGAAGGCGGCATAAACGAGGTGATTTTAGCCTTGAGCCCGACGATGGAAGGCGACACGACGAACTTCTTCCTGTTCAAGAAACTATCGCCGCTCGACGTGAAGATAACAACGATAGCGAGAGGCGTGGCTGTGGGCGACGAGCTGCAATATGCCGACGAGGTGACGCTCGGCCGCTCGATAATGAACCGTGTGGATTTCGCCGACTCGTTCAGAATGGACAGATAAATAACTATGGAAATGAAAGATAACAAATTCGAGAAAAAGGCCTACAGATGGTCTTTGCTTATGTATTACGGAGTTTTCGTGCTTGTGCTTTTATGCGCATGCTTCGGATATATGCTTCAAACCAAGACGCAGCCGCTCGACAAGAATGTCGAGACCGTGATCTCGTCGATTTCTTACCTCTATCTCATG
The DNA here is from genome assembly GCA_017965125.1 of Paludibacteraceae bacterium. Classification (GTDB taxonomy): domain Bacteria; phylum Bacteroidota; class Bacteroidia; order Bacteroidales; family Paludibacteraceae; genus UBA4363. The sequence goes on along the minus strand of JAGCQO010000088.1, from coordinate 374 downwards.
GCGTCGATTCCGTTCGCCTTGTGGTATTCGAACAAGAAGGTGGGCAAGCTCGGCAAGGTGGAGGACGACGAGCAGCGCTACAAGGAGTACATGCGAATCGTGAAGCTGAAAATCGGGCTCGTCGCAGTGGCTTTTGTCGTGAACATAATCCTGTTTTACCTGCTGCATTCCTACAGCTTCCTTTACGCTGCAGGCATCGCGGCTGTGGCGCTCATCTTCTGCAAGCCGAAGGAGGAGGACATAGCCGTAGCGCTGGCGAAGGACGAGGACGAAGACTTATAAATCATTAATCAAAAAAAACAGAAAAACTTATGGTAATAGCAGTCGATTTTGACGGTACGATAGTAAGACACGAATATCCACGCAAAGGCAAG
>JAGCQO010000087.1 GCA_017965125.1 Paludibacteraceae bacterium | reverse complement strand
CGTCGGCAGAGACGTTGCAGAAGGTCGTTGACGGATTCTACGCAAACAAATGCGCCATGCTCATAGGTTCATATACATTGACAGATTTCGACATGAACATACTGCCTCCTGGACTCATAGACCACAAGGAATGGACCGACGATAACGGACATAACAATGCCTTGAGAATCAATGGACTTGGCGCTCCGAGAGCGTTCTACACTCCTCTGCTCCGAGAGATAAACTTCCCGAACACGAGCTATGGCGAGGACTATGCCGTAGGTCTGCGCATGTGCAGGGAGTGGAAATTGGGCAGGATATTCGAGTCGCTGTATTTGTGCAGAAGGTGGGGCGGCAATTCCGACTCCGACCTTTCGGTGGAGCAGCAGAACAAGAACAACGCCTACAAAGACATGCTGCGCACCTTAGAGATTAAAGCGCGCATAGCAATGAATAAGAATTGATTTTCAGTTGATTAGCTGAATTTGAAAGACAGCCGGCAAAGGGAATCTCCATTGTCGGCGTTTTTTATGTCCACGATTCCGTTCTCCTTGCAGAACGCCATGTTGGTGCCGGCTAGTGTCTCGTTGAGGAACACGACTTCCATCTCCTTCACCTCCTTGCCCGAGAACAGTTCCTCATCGTACAAATCCAGAGCGTGCTCTATGTACTTCACGCTGTTGAAGTGGCGGTTCACATCGATGTCGCTGTAAACGGCTTTGTGAGTGAACACAGGCTGGCTTTCCACAGCAGGGATTTTTCTCAGTCGTGGAGCGTTGTACTCCTCGCTGTCAGCTGTGATGGTAGGCATCAGCGCTCCGTTGTTCATCTCGGTCAGGTCGGTCGGACGTCTGGTGTCGAAGTCGATGGCAGCCCAGAACGACTGCGCCTGCATTATGCTGTAGCCGTTGTCGTCGATGACCTCGAAGTTTCTTCTTGTGAAGAGCCTTTCGACGCTGTTCACCCATGTTCTGTAGGTCACATGCTCGTCGTGCGCAGGGTATCTTGTTATGTAGAAACCCATTCTGGAAATCACCCACGCCTTCCTTATGCTGTCCATGACGTCGAATCCGAATCCGTTTTCGTGCGCGTGCATGGTAGCTACTTGCAGCGCTTTGTCGCAAAGGTAAGTCAGAGGTGCGTTTCCGTTGAAATCACATCTTGATGGCTCTATGATAATTGAGAATTCTCCTACGTTTCCTGACATGTTTTTCGTGTAATAAAAATCATAGACCTCCGTGATGCAGAGGCCTATGATTGATTAGATGTTGTGTTATTTTTTTCTGTTCTTTTTGTGTGACATCGTCTCTTCGATAGTGGCAAGCATGTCCGAGAGTCTTTCGACTTTCGACCTTGTGATAGCCACTCTACCAGAGCGGATGAACTGCAGCACGCCTACAGTCTTGCTCAGTTCCTCGAAAAGCTGCTGGGTCTCGTCGTAGAGGCCGGTTTTCTCGAACACGACGCAAGTGTCGGTCATCTCGAGAATCCTGATGTTGTACTTTCTGATGAGGTTCTCCACAGAGCCTTTCTCGATGAGAGCGTCGGTCGCAATCTTGTAGAGGGCGATTTCCTGGTAAACAAGCTCGCTGTCAGTGTTGTAGTAAGCCTTCAGGATATCGACTCTCTTGTCTATTTGCTTCACGACTTTCTGTATGGTGTCGAGGTCGGTGTAAGTCGTTATTGTGAACTTGTGTATGCCTTCCAGAGCGGATGGCGACACGCTCAATGTCTCGATATTCAATTGTCTTCTGTTGAATATGATAGAGATCTGGTTTAACAGACCGACACGGTTTTCAGAAAATATTGTTACTGTGTATAGTGTTTTTTCTTCCATGGTTGTCGTTATTTCTTCTCTAATAGGACATTTGTAACATCATCGCCGGCAGGGGTCATTGGGTAAACCATGCCGCACTCCTCGAGGTTCACGATAAGCACATAGGCTTTGTCGTCCTTGAGCATGTCGGCTATGCCCTTGTCGAGGTCTTCTCTCTTTTCCACAACGGAGTTTCTTATTCCGTAGGCCGATGCGATCATGCTGAAATCTGGGTTGAGCATGTCGGTGAACGAGTAGCGTTTATGCCAGAAAAGCTCCTGCCACTGCCTTACCATTCCGAGCTTGTTGTTGTTCAGAAGGATGATTTTCACGCCGATGTTGCTTTGCATTATTGTGCCAAGCTCCTCGATGGTCATTTGCAGACCGCCGTCGCCGCAGAATGCGCAGACAGTTCTCTCCGGAGCTCCGACCTTTGCGCCCATAGCCGCAGGAAGTCCGAATCCCATGGTTCCGAGACCGCCGGAAGTGATGACGCTGCGTGTCTGCTT
>JAGCQO010000086.1 GCA_017965125.1 Paludibacteraceae bacterium | reverse complement strand
TATGTCCGCCTATAGAAATACCGAAGTTATTCACGCCTAACAACGATGGCGACAACGACTGCTACGTCATTAAAAACTTCGACTGCTACGAATCGGCATCTGTCACCATATTCGATAGATACGGAAAGCCTGTCGCCAAGTATCCGTCGGCGGTCAACTCGTGGGACGGCAAATACAACGGTGTCGATATGCCTTCCGACTCCTATTGGTACGAGATAAAAATCCCGGAATTAAGCAAAAGGATTGTGGATTACTTCCTGCTGAAAAGATAATCACTTGCCGCCGAGCGACTCCGAGCCGAACGAAAGCGGCAAAAGACACGAAGCCGACTCCACAAGGTAGCACTCACGGCTGCCGTACATCAGAATCTGCATTTTTGCGCCGAACCTCTGCTCCGTCTCACAAAGCACCTGACGGCAGCTGCCGCACGGAGTTATAGGCGAATCGGTGAACACGCCGCCGCTCTTAGCCACGATAACGAGTTTTGTCACAGCCTCGGCGCTATGCTTGGCGTTGGCATGAAAGACAGCCACACGCTCGGCGCACAGTCCCGACGGATAAGCCGCGTTCTCCTGGTTGCTGCCTATCTCCACATGCCCGCCGTCTGTCAGCACAGCCGCGCCCACGCTGAATCGCGAGTAAGGCGAGTAAGCATGCTCGGCGGCGTCCTTGGCGGCTGAGACCAGAGCGCTCCACTCCTGCGGCAACGACTCCGGACTGAATTTTTCGTAAGTGAATGTGACTTGTGACAAACTCATTTTCTTTTGGTCATATCTTCAGCAAACATAACAAAACTATTGGATAATTATGTTATTTTTGCGATTTAAAAAGCACATTTTGTCGCATACATAAACGCAACAAGACTAATGAAGAAAATAATTTGCGCCTTGGCTCTGCAGCTCTCAGTTTTCGCACTGATGGCACAGACACAGAACAAGACATACCTCGAATACATAGAGAAATACAAGAACGTCGCCATAACAGAAATGCAGAACTACGGCATACCTGCTAGCATCACCATGGCGCAAGGACTGCTCGAATCCGGCGCAGGAAAAAGCCAGCTGACAAGAGAATCCAACAACCACTTCGGCATCAAGTGCCAGAAGTCGTGGACCGGCGAGAAGGTTTACCACGACGACGACGCCAAGCACGAATGTTTCCGCAAATACAACAGCGCATTGGAATCATACGAGGACCACTCGCAGTTCCTGCGCAAGAACCCAAGATACGCTTCGCTGTTCCAGCTCTCAAAGACCGACTACAAGGGATGGGCTTACGGACTGAAAAAGGCAGGATACGCCACAAATCCAAAATACGCTCAACTGCTCATCGGACTCATTGAGACATACAACCTCGACGAATTAGACAAAGGCAAGGTGGACAACTCGGCCGAAAGCAAGGCCAGCGACAGCAAGGGCAAGAAGCACAAGGAGGAGAAGAGCAAAGAGGACAAGAAGAAGAAAGACAAAGACGCAAAGAAGAGCAAATACAGCAACAAGAAACGCCACAAGAGAGAGGGCAAGAGCGGCTTGATGGGATTCTTCAGCCAGCGCAAGAAACTCTCCGACCAGGACGAGGAACTGTACGCTATATACGCCGACAACGACGAGTACATGGGCGAAATCTCATCTTACAGAACACACGATGTGCAAAAGATAAACGGCGTGAAATGCGTGATCGCGATGAACGGCGACACTTACGAGGCTATAGCAGACGAGTTCGGCAAGTTCACAAGCGAGATACTCAAAGCCAACGACGTGAAGACCGGAGCACAGCCTAAGGCCGGCAACATCGTTTACATAGCCAAGAAAAAGAAGTCTGGCACTGGCACATACACTGCCAAGGAGGGCGAGACTCTCTACGACATATCGCAGAAGACAGGCGTAAGACTCCGCAGCCTCTACCGCATAAACGGACTTGTCTATGGCAAGCAGGTGAGCGCAGGCGACGTCATAAGACTGAAGAAATAAAAGCCGATGAAGCGCACCGACATCAAGCCGATAGGACAAGTCATCAGAGAGCACCTGCAACGGCTCGACGAGTCCGGAAAACTGAGCGAGACAATCGCCCTGACGGCTGTGGACGACGTGCTGGGAAAGGAATTCGCCAGCCTCATCAAGGACAGACGCATAGAGAACGGCGTGCTGTTCCTCAAGACCGACTCGGCTGCACTGCGCAGCGAACTGTTCGCCAGCCGCTCCCAACTGATGCAGAAGCTCAACGAGAAGACCGGCAAGGACGTCATAAAAGACGTGCGCATAAACTGAAAATATACACACTACGGCATAACAAAAGCGGGACAAAGGAGAAACTCCGATGCCCCGCTTGTTTTTTTCGCCTGACGGCTGAACTTACTTCGCCCCTGCTGTCAGCGCCTCCGCTCTCTGCAGAGCCACGTTGATGTTAGGACAAATGTTGTGCTCGCCTATCAGTTTATAGAATCCAGCCTTGTGCAGAGCGGCGTGAACCTTAGGATTGACACCCGAAAGAACCACCTGAATGCCCTTCTTCTGACTTCTAAGACACATATTAGTCAAGTTGTAGATACCAGTAGAGTCCACGAAAGGAACCTTTCTCATACGTATCACTCTGACCTTCGTTTTCTCGTTGCGCATGTTCTCCGCCACGTCCTCGAAGCGGTTGCCGGCGCCGAAGAAGTAAGGTCCGTTTATCTCGTAAACCTCGACACCCTGAGGGATGACAAGGTGCTCGTCGGAATGCAGCTGCACGTCGGACTCGGAATTCGGGTCGATCTCGTCCATTATCACCTTGACGTCGGTAGTCTCAGCCATACGGCGCATGAACAGCAAGCAAGCGATGACCATGCCCACCTCAATGGCTATCGTGAGGTCGAAAATCACAGTCAGCAGGAATGTCACGAACAGCACAAGCACGTCCGACTTCGGGTTCTTCATGAGGGCCGAGAACGCTCTCCATCCGCTCATGTTGTATGACACGACCACAAG
>JAGCQO010000085.1 GCA_017965125.1 Paludibacteraceae bacterium | reverse complement strand
CGACGCCAAGGGTACTGTTGAGGTGCTTAAAGCCGCTTACGCACACAAGGGCGCAGCAGTAACAGAGGTACTTCAAAACTGTGTGATATTCAACGACGGAACACACGAGTCGGTTTACACAAACGAAGGCAGAAAGAAGAACGCCATTTACCTCGAGCACGGCAAGCCAATGATTTTCGGCGAGAACAACGAGTTCGGTCTGGTTCAGGAAGGATTCGGACTGAAGGTCGTGAAGATAGGTGAGAACGGAATCACAGAGAAGGACATCCTCGTTCACGACGCACACTGCGAAGACAACACTCTGCAGTTGAAACTCGCGATGATGGAAGGTCCGGACTTCCCTATCGCGCTCGGAGTCATCCGCGACGTGCCTGCTCCAACTTACGACGAGGCAGTTGACGCGCAGATAGAGGAAGTGAAGGCAAAGAAGCCTTACCACTCATTCGAGGAGCTTCTCGAGACTAACGACATCTGGGAAGTGAAGTAATCTTCACCAACGATAAACGAGAAAACGGAGATGCAGAAATGTGTCTCCGTTTTTTTGTGTGGGGGGATTGATTCTTTTCAGAGAAAATCTTTTCAACTATCTTTATGTCGCAATTATATGAAATGATTAAAACTGTAGTGTTATGAATAGTTATATGCTTGGCGTGATTATAGGTGCCATTGCAACAGGTGCTGTCGTAGGCGCAGTGCCAGCGATAGCAGGCGCCGTCAAAGGGAAGATAGGCTTGGCTATCGGAGGCTTTTTCGCTTGCCTTGCCGCGTCGTTGTTGCTTGGTATGATTCTCTCTATACCAGTTTGCGCCGTTTTCATGTATTTGATTTTCAGAGACCCTAAAAGCGATGAACAGGGCCTAACGGACAACCAAGAGCAGGAAAAGGAACAATAAATAATGTCTTATTATGACCGACTACCGACTATTAGCGCAGCAGATAAGGGCGTTGGCGGAGGACGAGCCTAATTACATACCGGTGTTGTCCAACGCGTCGGCGCTTTTGTACGAAAGCATGGACGACATCAACTGGGCGGGGTTCTACCTCATGAACAAGGGTTCGCTCATGCTCGGACCGTTTCAGGGCAAGGTGGCGTGCATAAGGATAAAAGTGGGGAAGGGCGTGTGTGGAACGGCGGTCGCCGAAGATGCCACTCAGCTGGTGAGGAATGTACATGAGTTTCCAGGCCACATCGCTTGCGACAGCGCATCAAACTCCGAGATTGTTGTGCCGATACACGTCGGCGGCAGGATAGTGGGCGTGCTTGACATTGATTCGCCTTCCTTAGGCCGGTTCAGCGAGTCGGACAAGCAGGGGCTTGAGCTGTTTGTGAAGACCCTTGAAGAAGTGACTGATTTTTAGCAGCTTCCTGAACAAGATGAGTCTCCTCCTGCTCCCATTTCGGGCGATATTCGGTTGTTATTTTCGCAGGAATTGGCGCAGTTTGCGCAGTTGCTTACATACAACCGTCAGATACCCTGCTCCAACATGATTTTTCTTTAGTACAATATAGTCTTCTTGGGTCTTTGACAGCAACGCCCTGACATCTTTGTTGCTGGCTCCGCCCATTTCCATACTCACTAACACTTCCGGCAGATAACAAGACCTGTACTTCGCTCCAAAAATACGGAGCATCATATCATAGTCCGCCGAGATACGGAACCGCTCGTCGTATTTGCCCACCTGCGCATATACCTCTTTGCGCACATATACCGTAGGGTGCGGAGGCATCCAGCCGTATTTCAGGCTGTGGGGATGAAAGGCGTTGCTCTTCCATCGGCGCACGATCTTTCCTCCCCAACAATACTGCAAATCGCCATAGACCACATCGATTTTTTGGTCCTCAAAAGCGGCGGCAATCTGTTCGATAGAATGTGGCGAAAAGAACACATCATCGGAGTGCAGGAGGCCGATCACATCGCCGGTAGCCATCGCGATACCTTTGTTCAGCGCATTGTAGATTCCGTTGTCTTTCTCGGAAATCCAGCGCACGTTCTTATGCTGCTTGGCGTAGCACTCGATCAATGAGGGCGTACTATCCGTCGAAGCGCCATCCACAATGATGTGCTCAATCTCCGGATAGGCCTGGCTTTGCACACTCTCCAAGGTACGCGGCAAAGTCTTTGCGGAATTAAGGGTTATTGTTATAATAGATATCTTCATCTCGTTACATTTGTTTCT